>DATAHD010000326.1:0-11289 GCA_036263395.1 Rhizomicrobium sp.
CGTGCAGGACGCCAGTGTGTATTGGAGCGCCCGCTGCGCCGGGACGGCGAAGCCGAGGGCGTTCTCGATCTCGTCCGATAGCGTGCCCGTTGCGTTGAACGGTGCGATCCATATCTGATTGACGAGGCTGAGCGCCGCGAACAGCGCGAAAACAGTGTCGGTGTAGTGCGGCAGCAGATGATCGGGCTTCAGCTGCGAAGTCACACCGGGGCGCGAGACGCCGAAACCGATGATGAAGAGCAAGCCCATCGCCAGAAAGAGAAGGACGGAGACGCCGGTGTGCGAGAGGGAATCGAGCGGTGCTTCGCCGGCGCCCATCATCCGGTTCAGCGCGTGCGCGCCGGTGAAAAGGCACAGCACGATCCAGACCTTCGCGAGAAGGCGCGCGACGCCCATACCTCACGGCCCCTTCGTTGTTTCGAACGGCGCGCCCCGGTTTGGACCGCGCACCCGCCCGAACAGTCTCTCACCGCGCGGATTGGCCTGGGCTTGCGAACGCAAAATCAGGCCGAAGCGGCGAACGGCGTTTCCTTCGTCTTGTTTGCGTCCATCAGGTCGGCGAGATGGAACGCGACTTCCAGCGCCTGGCTTGCATTGAGCCGCGGGTCGCAGGTCGTCTTGTAACGGTCGTCGAGATTGACGTCGGTTATCGCCTGCTCGCCGCCCATGCATTCGGTGACGTCCTGCCCGGTCATCTCCAGATGGATACCGCCCGGATAGGTGCCCTCGGCGCGATGGATCTGGAAGAAGGAGTCGATCTCGCTGACAATCTTGTCGAATGGACGCGTCTTCTTGCCGAACTGCGATTTGATGCCGTTGCCATGCATCGGATCGCACGACCACACCACCTTGGCGCCGGCGCGCTTCACGGCGCGGATCAGTTTGGGCAGACCGCCCGCAACCTTGTCGGCACCGAAGCGCGCGATGAGGGTGATGCGGCCGGGGATGTTTTCCGGATTGAGGATGCTGAGCAGCCTCAATAGATCGTCCTCGCCGAGCGACGGACCACACTTGATGCCGATCGGATTCTTGATGCCGCGGCAGAATTCGACATGCGCGCCATCGGGCTCACGCGTGCGATCGCCGATCCACAGCATGTGACCGCTGGTGGCGTAGGCCTGCTTGCTGATCGAGTCTTCGCGGGTCAGCGCTTCCTCGTACGGCATCAGCAGCGCTTCGTGGCTGAAGTAGAAGTCGACGCGGCTGGTGCGCTGCTTCACGGCATCCGAGAGCGAGAACGTCTTGAGGAAGTCGACGCCCTGATCGATGCGATCGACGACCGCTTCGTAGCGCTTGCCGAGCACCGGGTGATGGTGGTCGAGATTCCAGTGACGCGCGCGGCTGAGGTCGGCATAGCCGCCGGTCGCGAAGGCGCGCACCAGGTTCGCGGTCGCTGCGGCCTGATAGTATGCCTTCATCATGCGGTCCGGATCGGGAACGCGAGCGGCTTCGACGAACTCTTCGCCGTTGATGATGTCGCCGCGATAGGACGGCAGCGTGTCGTTGCCGCGACGCTCGAAATCATCGGAACGCGGCTTGGCGAACTGACCGGCGATGCGGCCGATCTTCACCACTGGCACGTTGGCGGCGAACGTCAGCACCGTCGCCATGCTCAGGAAAACACAGAACGTGTCGCGGATGTTGTTGGCGGTGAATTCCGCGAAGCTCTCGGCACAGTCGCCGCCCTGGAGCAGGAAAGCCTTGCCCTCCGCAACCTCGGCCAGGGCGCTGGTCAGGTTGCGCGCCTCGCCGGCAAACACCAGCGGCGGGTGGGTGCGCAGTTGATCCTCAACGCGCTGCAACGCGGCCTGGTCCGGGTATTCCGGGGCCTGTTTAATCGGCTTCGAACGCCAGCTGTTCGGGCTCCAGCTTTGGGCCACGGCAATCACTCCAAACGGGGCTGTGGATATATGGGAACGCGCCGGGCAAAGCCAGACGGCGTCGCTGGCGCGGTAAATGGTCCGGCTTGCCTCTACGGGGAAATATTATTGCAAGGTATCGTCCACCTGTCCGTCAGGCTATGACTGGGATTCTTAGGAGTTCCCAGTGCCAGTGCGTAGCCGTACCAAAAAGAAGAAGCTGACCAAGCCGGCCGCCCGGATCGCCCAGCACCAGGTGGTGCGGGAGGCACTGGCACTGCTGAACGAGGGCGGTATCGATGCGGTGAGCACCCGCAAACTGGCCCAGCGGCTGGGGATCAGCGGGCCGTCGCTCTACTGGCACTTCAAGAACAAGCGGGAGCTGCTGGACCACATGGCCGGGGCGATGCTGGCCGAGCACCTGGCGTTACCGGATGCAACACCCGTTCAGGACGACTGGCGGGAATGGCTGACGGTGTCCGGCCGGTCGATGCGGCAGGCGATGACGGCGTATCGGGACGGGGCCGAGGTCATCGCCTCCTCAAGACCGACAGGGCAGCATCCGGTTATGGTCCTGGGCGATATGATCCAGCGGCTGCGCAGCGAGGGGTTCAGCACGACCGAAGCGGGTTACGTGCTGCTGTCGCTGATGCGGTTCGTGCTGGGGGCGGCGGTCGCGGAGCAGGCCAATGTGAGGCGCGACGGCGTCAAGATGCCGGAAGCGGCTTTCGAATTCGGGCTGGCAACCCTGATCCTCGGCTTTGAGGCGAAGCTCGCGCAGGCGAAGGCGCGCCGTAAGGCCAGGCTGGAACGGTGATGCCGCGGCGCATCGCTCTCGTGTTGGCGATCGTCGGTGGCGCGGCTCTGCTCGCGCTTCTGCTGTATTCGGTAGGATGGCTGCATCTCTCTTATCCCGATCGCACGCGCTACACGGTGCGCGGGATCGACGTTTCGCATCATCAGGGCGTGATCGACTGGCAGCGCGTGGCGAAAACGCGGGTGCGGTTCGCCTATCTGAAAGCGAGCGAAGGGGGCGATTGGCGCGACGAATCTTTCGGCGCGAATTTGCAGGGCGCGAAGTCGAACGGGCTGGCGGTCGGCGCGTATCACTTCTTCACGTTCTGCGCGCCGGGCGGGGTGCAGGCGCGCAGCTTTCTGGAGCTCGCGCCGCCGGACGTGACCGATCTGCCGCCGGCGGTCGATCTGGAATATGTCGGCAATTGTGCGGCACGGCCACAGGCTGGCGTGTTTGCGCGCGAGCTGCGTGCCTTCCTGCGCATCATCGAGGCGCGCTATCACGCGACGCCCGTGCTTTACACCACGCAGACGTTCTTCGACGTCTATCTGAAGGACGAAGAGTTCGCGCGCTATCCGCTGTGGTTCCGCGACCTGACCGGCCTCGCCGCGCTGCCGAAAAAGCGAACCGTGCTGTTCCGGCAATTCGCCGACAACGGCAGTGTCGATGGCGTAAAGCGGCTGGTCGATGAGGACCTGTTCATGGGCTCAAGCGTGGAGTTCGAGCAGTTGCTCGCTAACCGAAGGCCTAGATAAAACTGTCTACCGAGAGCACCTCGGGATGAACGGCGTGGTCGAGGCGGATGACGAGGTCGTCTGACTGCACGCCGGCCAAGCCGTTTTGATCGATGACCAAGAACGTCTGGGTGGCGAGATCGCCGGTGTCTGCTGTGAACAGGACGGCATGATGCGCGCCAAGTGTGGCGAGCGCCGTGGCCATGTCGGCCGCGAAGGTGGCCTTGTTAAGCGTCCCTGCGGTCACTGCAGTGTCGATCGCCTTGACAGCATTGACCACGTCGAACTTGTCCTGCGTCGCATCGAAACGGGAGACGGTGTCGTACTGGCCGAATTGGGCAAACGATTCAAGTGTCCCCGCATAGACATAGGTATCGACGCCGGCGCCGCCGCTGAGGCGATCCGCGCCGTAGCTGCCGATGAGCGTGTTGATGCCATCGCCCGCCGCGAGGATGTCGTTGCCGCCGCCGCCGTTGAGCGTGTCGTTTCCCGCACCCGTCGTGAAGCTGTCGTTGAAATAGCCGCCCGTCAGTTTGAAGTTCTCGACACCCGTGACCGTGGTGCCATCGCCGACAAGCGTGGTGACCTGGCTGGCGTCGGTGAAGTTGAAGGTCAATGCGTTGTAGTCGCTATCGCGCACGATGACGGCGGTGTCGTTGCCGAGACCGCCGTCGAGAACCGACGCCTGATAGGCCGCCGGGAAGGTCGAGACCGTAGGCGCGCTGACCAGTGTGTCGTCACCGCGGCCACCGATAAGTGTGTCCTTTCCATCGACACCGCCGTTGAGGACGTTGTTGTGATCGTCGCCGGTCAAAACGTCGTCGCCCGCCGTTCCGGTCGCGTTTTCGATACTGATCAAGGTGTCGGTGCCCTCGCCCGTGGCCTGTCCGGTTGCGAGATTGACCGTGACGGATGTTGCGATGCTGAAAGCGACGGTGTCCGATCCCTTGCCACCGTTCAGCACATCGTCGCCACCGCCACCGATCAGGGTGTCGTTGCCGTCGCCAGTTTTGAAGTGATCGTCGCTCGCGCCACCCTGGATGATGAAGTTTTCGACGTTGACGACGGTCGTGCCGACACCGACCAGCGTCGTCACCGCCGATGTGCTGACCACTTCGAACGTCAGCGGACCTGTGCCGCCGCCGAGTGTGGCGGTATCGGTGCCAGTGCCACCATCGATGGTGGCGGCACCGCCGACGGCATAGAGCATGTCGTTGCCCGCATCGCCGTTCAGTGTGTCGTGGCCGTTGCCGGCATAGAGCGTGTCGTTGCCTTTGCCGCCGTTCAGCGTGCTGTTTCCGGAGGTAAACTGCTGAGACAGATAGTCGTCGCCATCGCCGCCGTTGAGGGTGTTGTTGCCTTCGCCACCGAACAGATGATCGTTGCCGGCGAGCATGGTGAAGGTGTCATTGCCGGAGCCACCGAACAGGCTAATCTTCTCCACATTTTTGATGGTGGTGCCCGCACCGACCACGGTGGAGACCGAGCGAATGCCGGTCATGGTGAAGGTCAGATCGGCGGTGGACAGAGAGAACGATAGCGACGCGACGTCGATGCCGCGACCACCGTCGATCGAACCGCTGCCGTTCGCGTACATGATGATGTCGTTGCCGTCGCCGCCAGCGATCTTGCCGCCTGCAAAAGCGTTGATGAAGTCCATGCCGGCGCCGCCGTCGACCGTATCGGCGGCGGTACTCGTGATGAAATCGTTGCCGTCGCCGCCCAACAGCTTACCAGCCGCGTTACCGCCGGTGAGGAAGTCGCCGCCATCGCCGCCTTTGAGCACGTTGAAACCGGCCGTGCCCTGGACGTTGAGGTAGTCGTTGCCACCGCCGCCGGACAGGGTGTTGTTGCCTTCGCCGCCAAAGAACGAGTCGCTGCCGTCGCCGCCGACGAATGTGTCGTTGCCGTTACCGCCAATAAAGTTCAGGGTTTCGACACCCGTGAACGTCGTGCCCGAGCCGGATATCGTGTTGACGGCATCTGTGCCTTTGAACACCATCTTGAAACTGGAAGACGCGCCTGCACGATTGAAGGTCAGCGTATCGATTCCGTCGCCGCCATCGATTGTATCGTTGCCGCTGTTGCTGACGATCGCGTCGTTTCCGCTACCGCCCTGCAGCGTGTCGTTGCCGCCGGCTGTGCTGTCGACGATGACGTCATCGCCGTCGCCACCGTCGTACAGGTTGTTACCGGTGCCGAACGACGACTGGATCATATCCATGCCGCCGCCAGCGTGAACGATATTGTTACCAGCCCCGGCGTTGATCGTGTCGTTGCCGTCGAGGGTCCAAATCTCGTCATTGCCGCTGCCCGTCTGAACATCGAACGACTCGACGTTGACGATCTTGAGACCCAGGCCGGACGAGACCGTGGCACTGTCGACCGCGTGAAAGACCAGATCGCTCGTGCTGTCGTAGCGCAGGATGTGCAGGGTGTCGTTTCCGCTGCCGCCATCGACGGTTCCGCCCGTGTAGACCGTCAGCTGGTCATCACCGTCACCGCCGTCTACATTCGTCGTGCCGCCGTGACTGCCGATAATCGTGTCGTTGCCCGCATCGCCATAGAGGTTGTTGATCGTGCCGTCCGCGGTCTGGTTGTCCTCTGTGAGGAAATCGTCGCCGTTGCCGCCATGCAGCGTGTTGTTGCCGCCATTGCCGGAGATGCGATCGTTGCCGTCGCCGGTCGTGATCGTGTCGTTGCCGGAGCCGGTGTCGATCCAGAAATTCTCGACGCGGACAATGGTCGTGCCCTGCCCGACAACCGTCGCCTGGGTACCGGGATTGACGATGATCAGGCTCAGATCGGCTGTCGCGGATGCGAGGAAGAGGCTGAGGGTGTCGTTGCCGGAGCCGCCGTCGACCGTGTCGTGCCCCATGCTGCTGATTATGTCATCGCCCGCACCGCCGTTGAGCGTGCTGTGACCGGTGAGGCCTCCGCTCAGCATGTCGTTGCCGCCGTTGCCATCGACTTCGTTGTCGCCGTCGCCGGCAGCAAGCGTGTCGTTTCCGCCGCCGCCGATGAGCGTGTCGTTTCCCTGGCCGCTGAAGACGGTGAAGGCGCCGTGCGTCTCGGCGGCGCCGTTGAAGGTGAGGGTGTGACCGGTAAATGAGAACGCTGTGACAAACAGCTGGCCATCGTCGGTGACGTTGGCGTCGTTCATCACGATCTTGTAATCGTGATCGCCCATCAGCTGGAGGTTCTCGACGTTGACCATCGTGGTCGCCGCCATCTTCAGGTCAGTGTCACCATTCAGGATGAGCGTGTCGTTGCCGGTACCGCCGTCGATCTGATCCTTGGCTTCGAAGGTTGCGCCGAAGTCGAACGTGTCGTTGCCGTCCGCGCCGTTGGCCTTGTCGTGACCGCCCTGGCTGAGGTCGAACGTGTCGTCGTCTGCTGTGCCGGTGAAATCGTCGTTGTGCGTGGTGCCGACGTAAGCGGTCATAACAATCTCTGTCGAAAAGAAGCAGAGCTTCCTAACAGAGGGCCGACCGGGCTGTCGCAGCCCAATTTTGATGGCGTTAACGAACGCGCGCCGACGCTATCGATATCGGCGCGCGTTCGTTGTGGTTACTCGCCCATCAGCCTGGAGGCGACTGGGATGCGGCGGAGAGCCATAGCCGTGATCCAGCTGAGGCCAAGGGCGCCGAAGGTGACGATCATCGCCTTTGCGGCACCGGGAAGATCTTGCGGCAGCAGCGTGTATTGCAGCGCAGCAACGAAGGCATAGTGGACGATGTAAATGCCGTAGGCGTTGGCAGTGAGGCTGTCCATCACAGCGTTGGCGCGCTTCACGAAGCGGGTGAAGACGGCGAGCCAGGCGAAGCTCGCGATACCGCAGTTGAGTACGAAGGTGATTGAGCCGATGTCGGAGAGTGTCTGGCGCGTGACCGGATCCTTGGTGCCGAGGATCGTGACGAACAGTGCGAGACCGGCGAAGAAGATGAGCGGCAGGAAGATGAGCATCCAGAGCCACCAGCGTTTCGCAAGTTTACCGGTGGGCGCGAGAAGGCCGTTGCGGATGCCATAAGCGCCGAGGCCAATGCCAAACGCGAAGTAGAGGAAGTAGTTGAACACGCGGCTCGTCTGGAACTGAAAGATGCTCCAGTACGTCCAGACCTGCGGATTGCTGAGATGCGCCATCGGTGCGTAGGCGGCCAACGACAGCAGCGCGAAGAGGAGGAAGAAGCGGCCGGGACGCTCGGCGGCGCGGGCGTTGAGGCTGCCGACCCAGTGACCCCAATTCGGCAGCACGGCATAGATCAGTGCCACAACAACATCGAACGCCAGCAGGAGCGAGATAAACCACGCTGGGCCGGTTGGCCAATAGCCGATCTGTTGGAATGCGGCCCAGTAGTTGGCGAGGCCAGGTGCGCCGCCGATCTGCAAGTAAGCAAAGTAGTAGGCGATCGGCGTGATGATGAAGGCCGAAAAGACGAACGGAATGCCAAGGCGGATCGCGCGATCTTTCAGAAAGCCGCCGATGCCCTTCTTCGCGATGCTCTGCTGCACGAAGAGACCAGAGAGCAGGAACATCAACGCCATGAAGTAGGTGTCGTTGAAACCGCTGATGAGCCCCGTGAGCGACCAGGCATGTGTGGGATCGGTGATCGGGAACGCGCGCCAGGTCATGTCGCCGCCAGTGAACTGCTTCGGCACTGGTGTGCCGAGATAGGCGAGGACGGAGTGGTGCAGGACAACAAGCACCGTCATGAAGGCGCGCAGGTAGCCGAGCGAGACGTCGTAAGCCTCCGCTGGCGTTCGGGTTGGGATGGCGGCTTCTTCTATGCGGACTGCGACGTTCATGGACTTTCCTCCTCGCCCAAATACCGTACCGTACCGTTCGGTACGCTTATGTAGTGCCGTACCGGGCGGTACGCAAGGGCTCCCCCGCGCGCGCGAATGCGGTTAGACAAGGACAGATGAGCGAAGCAGCCCTCAAACCTCGACAGGCCGAGCGCCCGGCAAAAGACCGGCGGCGTCAGGAAATCCTGGACGCCGCGTTCCGCGAATTCTCGGAAAACGGCTACGGCGGCACCAGCATGGAGGCGATCGCGCGGCGCGCGAAGGCGTCCAAGGAGACGCTCTACTCCTGGTTCAAGAACAAGGAGACGCTGTTCAACACCCTCTATGTGTCGCGGCTTGAAGGACTGAACAGCCGGGTGGCGGATACGATCGCCAAGGACCCCTCACCCGCCAACCTGCTGCCGGTGATTGCGGAGGATGTGCTGCGGCTGATGCTCAACATCCTGCCGCTGACATCCGGGATTCCGTCGGGCAGCAAGGCGTCGCGGATTTTGGGCAAGACCATCTCCGAGGAGCGCAAGGATTTCACGAACTATCTGATCTGGTGCCGGTCTGCCGGGTACATCGACTTCGAGGACGATCCGTATGAGGTCGCCTCGCTGTTCATCGCCATGACACAGGGCGAGTGGGGCCTGAGGCTCAGTGCAGGGTTGGTGAAGCACGTCACCGACGAGATGATCCGCAAGCATGCGCAGATGGTGACGCGGATGTTTCTTAAGGCGCTCGCACCAGCGAAGAAGAAGCAGGGCTAAAGAATAACGTCGTCCTGCCTGTTCAGCACGGCGTTGTGGACCGTTGCTGGTACCTTCAGGCGTTCGTCCTGATCAAGCGTCTGTAACTCGTCGAAGCGGTTGTCGACGTCGAGGGTCAACTCGGCGAGGCGGTCGATGAAGGCCAGTTGCTCTTCGGTGGGCGCGGCTTCGGGTTCGATCATGCCGCCCCACATGTCCCAGGGAAGCATTTCCATGTTGAGGAGTGCCGCGGCGTCGCGCACGACGTTGCCGGCGATGAACCAGAGGCCGCGCATGGCGAAGATGCCGAAGTCTTTCGGATCGGAACGGCCGGAGCGGCAGCGCTGCCACGCGTCGCCGGCGATGATGAACCGATCGCGCGGCACGTCGTGCAGATCCATCGTGAGATGCAGGATGGCGCGCTGCGACGGATCGATCTGCGAATCCATCAGCTTCCAGCGCGTGTCGTCCCAATATTCGGTGACCCAATGGTCCTCGAACGTATCGAGCGTGAAGTACGAACCGAAGCCGCAGCGGGAACGAGCCGGGATGCCGTGCTGGCGCAGGACCGCGACGGTGAGCAAGGTGAAGTGACGGCAGACACCGACGGTCTTTTCGTAGAGCGGGCGCACGGTTGTCAGCGGTGCAGGGTTCTTTGCGAAGGTGGCGTCGAGAATCTGTGCCGTGCTGCGCAGATGCGATTGCTGCTTACGCGCCTCGCTGAGGCGAATACGATAAGCGGGCGCCCAGTGCTCGTGGATCATGATGCCCTGGATCGTTTCGCGCAGCGCGCCGAGGTCGGTCGGCACTTCAACCAGTGCAGCGGCATGCTTGCCGGGCGCGGTCATACCGGCCGGTGTCGAATAGAAATTCTGCAGTGCGGGCGCGAGCGTCATGTTGGCGACGCTAAAAAGCTTCGCGGCTTTGGGCAACGCGACACGGTTCACGTTGCGCCAGACGGTGGCGGCAACCAGTGCGCGCGGACGGCAAGAACGGTCAATCCGACACACCCGGCCCTCGCCCCTTGTGCGGGCCGCGATTTGATACTTTTATACACTGATATAAAAATATTGGAGGGGAAACAGTGGCGGATATCGGCGATCAGGAACGCCTGGCAATCGAAAGCGCCTGCACACGGCTGGCGATCGATTACTCCTATTATGCGGACACGCAGCAGCTGGAGGCGTGGTCCAAGCTGTTCGCCGAAGACGCCGAGATGACGTTGTTCGGGCAGACCCACAAGGGCCGGGCCGCGATCCTGGCCAGCCTGAACGGCGGCAATGGCGGGGCCATCGCGAGCTTCCATTCCAACAGCAACATCCGCATCGATGTGGTGAGCGCAACCGAGGCCAAAGGGTCGGTCGGCGTGACGCTGTTCGCGGCGCCGCGCAAGGATGGCGTTGCGGTGGTGAAGGAGATCACGCCCGCGGTCGTCGGCCACTATGTCGATGAGTACCGCAAAACGGCCGAGGGCTGGCGCATCGCCAAACGCGGCTTCAACATGTTGATCAGCCGGGCGCAGGCTTAAGCATATGCGGCTGGCAAACAAGATTGCGCTCGTCAGCGGTTCCGCGTCGGGCATCGGTGAAGCAAGCGCCAAGACGTTTGCGCGCGAGGGTGCCTCGGTCGTCGTTGCGGACGTCAACACCGAGGGCGGGCACCGCGTGGTGCGCGAGATTCAGGAGGCCGGCGGCAAGGCGGCGTTCGTGGAGACCAACATTCTCGACACCGCGCAGATCGAGAACATGATCGCGTTCGCGGTGAAGACGTTCGGGCGACTGGATGTGCTGATGAACAATGCGCAGGTGAGCGCGGGCGGGCGATTGGCCGATGTCACATTGGAGCAGTGGAAGCGCGCCATCGATGGCGGGCTGACGTCGTACTGGTACGCGTCCAAGATCGCCATTGGGCACATGCTGGAGCAAGGCGGCGGCGCCATCGTCAACACGGCGTCAGTGTCGGGACTGGCCGGCGACTATGGCCTCGGGCCGTACAACGCGACGAAGGCGGGCGTGATCAACATCACGCGCGTGTTCGCAATGGAATACGCCCAGAAGAACATCCGCTGCAACGCCGTTTGTCCGGGGCCAATCGGCACTCCGGCACTGCGGGCGATGGAAGTGTCGCGCAAAGAGGTGATGGACCGCATCAAAAAGGCGATCCCGATGGGACGTCTCGGCACGCCGCAGGAGATGGCGAATGTCGCACTGTTCCTCGCGTCGGACGAAGCATCGTTCGTGACCGGCGCGTTCTATGTCGCCGATGGCGGATTGTGGGCGCATTCGGGCATGCCGAGTTTGACCGGCGTCGAGCCGGGTTGGGAGTAAGCACAATGGGTGTTCTGGAAGGCCGCGTGGCGATCA
>DATAHD010000327.1:0-10108 GCA_036263395.1 Rhizomicrobium sp.
CCCACGAGCCCCCGCGGCCCGCCACCAAAATGCGATTTCGCCGCAAAACCGGGTTCGAATGCACATTTCTGGAATCGTCCAGTCCGAACAGCCGCTTATCTCCGGCCCGGCGCATGCGGCCCTGCCCGCGCGCGATCCCTCTCGCCACGCCGGGGCGGGTGAAGGCGGCCCCCTCCCCCACAGGTCGCCACCATGCGGTTCGAACGGTGATGCCGGTTGCGCCGCTCTTGGCTCCGGCCGGTGATGGGGAGGGTCCCCCTCCCGAAAATCGCCAAACAACCTCCGGCCGATTTGCCAGCAAAATCAAAGGCCCACGCGCGGAGCCGAGCTACCGCAAACCCCGAGGCGGCGCGCCGAAGGGCAACCGGAACGCCCAGACCCACGGCCTGAACACGGTCGAGAGCCGCATTCACCAGGCCGCTTTCCGCGCCCTGATGCGCGAGACCGACGCCGTCCTCACCATGGCCGAAGCCGAACTCGCCCGCCGGCGCTGGGCCGGCGAACTGCCGCTGCAAACCAACCACTACAATGTCGTCCGCCGCGATCTGGACAACGGCCGCGTCAGCGTCACCCGCTTCACCATCCGCCACTACGCCAACGGAACGATCGAGCGGAAGCCGTATGCAACGAGGCCAAAGAAATTGGCGCGCAGAGGCGCAGAGAACGCAGAGGGTTCAGCGAAACATGCTCGCCCCAAACCAGACCTGTCATGGCCCGCAAAAGCGGGCCACCCAGGTGACACCGCCGTTCTCTCGCCGCACGAAAGCAAAGCGACCTCGGCAACACCGCAACGGGACCAACTGGGTGGCCCGCTTTTGCGGGCCATGACAGTTGAGATTGAGGGTGGTTCGAATGAACCCAACACGTCCCCTCACCTGCTTTCGCTGCGCGAAAGCTGTCCTCTCCCACTGACGCGGGAGATGTTAACGGCGCGCGACCGCGCGCCAGCAAATCACGACGCGGATACACCCATAGCTGATCACAAACCGCGCCCGCTCCGCGCCTCTGCGCCTCCGCGCGAACCAACCCGTCTCACCGCCGCACCACACCAACCGCGACGCACCGAAACCGCATTAACTCCGCAACACAATGTGATCCCCGCGCCGGCGCACGCCGCCACATTCCCGCCTTGGCGATCCTCGACTAAAGCACCCGCATGTCCGACGATATTCCCGACGCGATACCAGAGCCGCTGGGGCCGCAGCGCCCGAGCCGCATCCCGTGGTCGGAGCGCACCCGCATCGTGCAGGAGCGAGCCCGCGAGGCCGCCGATTTCGCGCGGCAGCAGGCGCAGGTCTGGATCCATCGCGCGCATGTCTATGAACGGCATATCTCCGCCGCCTCGATGGTCGGCGGCTTTATCTTCGACAACTGGATTCTCGGCCGCGTCGACGTCGCCGAGACGCAGCTCATCTATCTCTTCTATCTGTCAATGGCGTGCATCTCGATCGCCCTGCTCCACATCATGGAGGTGCGCGATCTAACCGAGCGCTATTCGCGCGCCCGCTTTATCCTTGTGCTCGCGACGCAGTTCTCGCTCGGCAGTTTGTGGAGCGCGCTGCTGATCTTCTATTCGCGCAGCGCGGTGATCGCGGCGTCGTGGCCGTTCCTGGTCATGTTGTTCGGGCTGTTTCTCGGCAACGAATTTCTCAGCAAGTACTTCACGCGCATCGTCTTCTCGCTGATCCTGCTGTTCTTCATCCTGTTCGCCTGCGCCGTGTTTTTGCTGCCGGTCTATCTGCACGCGATCGGGCCGTGGGTGTTCGGGCTCAGCGGCATCGTCGCCGCGGTTCTGTTCGGTCTCTACATGCGCGTGATCCGCTGGATCGGCGGCGCGCGCTTCAAGAAGGAACGGCTGCAGGCGGTCGCCGGCGCGTTCGGTGTCTATGTGCTGGTGAACGCGCTCTACATCGCCGACATCATTCCGCCGCTGCCGCTCGCGCTGACGCAGAGCGGCGTCTATCACAGCGCCGCCAAGCAGGGCGATTTCTACACCGTCACCGGCGAGCCGGTTGCGCCGTGGTACGAGCGCTGGAACAAGCCGACGCTCGTGCATCTGCCAAAAGGTCAACCGGTGTTCGTGTTCGGCTCTGTGTTCGCGCCGATCAAGCTGCACACCCAGATCACGCATCGCTGGCAATGGTACTCGCCGGTGAAGAAGGCGTGGCTGACGCGGAGCGTGAACACGTTCCCGGTGAATGGCGGCCGCGACGGCGGCTATCGCGCCTACACCAAGAAGACCAATCCGGCAGAGGGCGCCTGGCGCGTCGACATCACCACGGTCGACGGCCGCCTGATCGGCCGCGTGGCGTTCAACCTCGTCTATCAGAATCCGCCGCCCGCGCTGGTCACACGGACGATCCACTGATGCTGCAGGTCAGTGGTCGAGGTTTAAGGCGTGTCGTTCAGCAGCTTGATCTCGACGCGCCGGTCCGCCATCGGCCCAAGCTCCGCCGGCAGCTCGACCAAGGTCGCCCGCGCGATGATCGCCGGATTGACGCCTTTGGCCACCAATGTGGCTTGAACGGTTTTGAACCGGGCCTCGGCAAACGCCAGGTTGTCGCCCGGCGCCGCGCCGGCACTGATGATGACCGCCTTCGGATGCCCGTGCGCGATGCTCAGCGCCGCCGAATCCACGATCTCCGCCGCCTCCGGCGTCAGCTCCGCGCTGCCCGTATGAAAGAAGACATGGAAAACCGGCTGTCCGCCCATGCCCATGGTCGAGCAGGCCGCCAGGAACATGGCAGCCGCTATCACAATCGCCCGCATCGCGTTGATCCCTCGCATAGCGATAAGGCAACTCGCCGATGGAACCAAAGTTCCACAGGTTGTGGTATTGGCCTGCCACTGTGGCGTCCTTGCCTAATCCTTAATAGCCGGCGTCATAGGCTGCCCGCCCGATGAAAGACGTCCCGATCCCTTTCAACCTGCAGGGCAACGAGCGCGACCGCCGCGGCCTGCCGATCCCGTTCATCGTCTATCGGGACGAGAACGGCGTTCCGCATTTCACGGTCGACGACCGCCAGATGGTCAACATGGTGCTGGCCAAGAAGCTCTGCGGCTTGTGCGGCAAGCCGCTGAAGCTCGGGCAGATGTGGTTCGTCGCCGGCCCGCTCACCGCCTTCCACGAGGACGGTCTCTCCATCGAGCCGCACGCCCACGAATCCTGCGCGCGCTACGCCGTTCAGGTCTGTGCCTTCCTCGCTGCGTCGAACTATGTCCGGCGCATTGAAGACAAGACGCTGAACCTGGAAGCCGTCCACGACCATGCTCAGGTCAACAAAAGTCACGAGCCGCCGCCGCGGCCGATCTTCTTCGCCCTGGCCCGCACGTCCGGCATCAAGCTGATCGAAGCCGACGACGGAACCGACCTGAAATACATCCAGCCGCGGCGCCCCTGGAAATACGTAGAGTTCTGGAGACACGGCGAGCCGATCACCCAAGAGGAAGCTGCACGGCTGGCGCAAGACAGCGAGAACCCGCCGAGTTCACTGAAGTGGTGGCCAGAGTGAACAGTCACATCTCTAGGGCGTAGGACGATCACGGCAGCTCAGTGCTGGCCGCGCCGCCGCTTCTTCTCTTCCTCGTCGTCCGCCGAACCGCCGATATAGCCGAGCACTTCGACCGTGATGACCGACTGATCGTTGCCGCGGTTCTGCGAGCCCGCAACCGCCGTCGCCGCCTGCGCCGCAGCAGCTGCCGTCGCGCTAGAACTTGTCTGAGCCCCAACATCGACACCAACGCCCGCGCTCACGCCGAACGAGCTGCCGCTGACGTTGAAGTTCTCTGCATTCGCCACGCTCTGCGCTGCGATGTAGAGGTTACCCGACACACGCACGCCGGCGTCGCCCGCGTCGACCGTGCCGCGCGGTGCGATCAGGAACACACTCGGCGCCTCTGTAACGCCGCTCGGCCGGAATGCCGCGATACCAGCGCCCGACACGCCACCGACCGAGTCCACTTCCGAGAACAGGTTCTCGTCGATCTGAACCACAACCGGCGGGAAGGTCGCCGACGTCTTCGGTCCCTGACCAGCATTCAGGTCGCCATTCGACGACCACATCGCGATGTCGCCGCCCGCCTCGGTGAAGAGACGGCTCTGGTTCAGCAGGAAGTCCGTGTCGGTGAAGGTGTAGATCGAACCACCCCGCAGCGTGAGGATACCTTCGTATCCAACCGGGATCGCCTCAATGCCGGCGATGATCGGGCTGTTGAACACACCGCCCGCGAACAGACGTCCGCCGTCGTAGCTGCGGCGCGCCGCCTGCTGCGACGTCCGCACCGTCGAACCTGCCAGCACACGTCCGCCAGGACCGAGGATGTAGATATTGCCGCCGCGCGTCGTCTGGATTGTGGCGAGGCGCAGATCGAGATCGCCGGTCTTCACAACCGTGTTCGCACCATTGCCGCCACCGGTCAGATCGTTCTCGGTATAGCCGAGCGATGACGGGAACAGCGTGTTGATGGCGCGGTAGCCGCGCGAGTACTGCTTGTAAGACGGTCCGTCTGGAACGGACGTCGACGTCAGCTCGTTGAAGTACACTTTGTTGAGGATGAACACGCGCTGCTCGAGTTCGGGCAGTGTCTTGAACGCATCGTAGGCCTGCTGGAATGTGACGTCCTGCGTGCCGTAGGTCGACAGCAGCTCCAGCGAGGCATGGTCCTGCATCCACTTGATCAGGATCGGTGCGTAGATCGGCTTGCTACGATCCGGCGTGAGGTTTCCGGCCGAATCCTTGATCTGCGTGAACAGATCGCCATCGAGTGACGCCAGGTTCGCCGGGTCGAGGTAGTAGTCTCGGAAGGCGTCGTATTCTGCGCCTTTGCCAACGCCGAACATCACGTAGAGATCTGCGCCCTTCGCATCCAGCCACGGATTCCAGTCGTTTCCGACCGACGACACGCCGCCGGCATAAGACTGCTCGCCCGCAGGAACGATCGAGCCGTTGGACGTCACGAAGCCGTTCGTCGTTGCCGAGTTGAGGAACGGCCCGGCATCGCGACCCGCCTCGAGGAAGAAGGAGCCCGGACCGCCGAGGACGAAGGTATTGCCCTGAAGCGCGGCAAGCGGATTGCCGAACTGTCCGGACGGCAGCAGCGGACGCATCAACCGCGTCGTCGCAGTGATGTCGCGGCCCGCGAAGATGCGGGTGATGTCTTCGGCCGAAAGGTTCTGACCGAAGAACATCATGTTGATCAGGTCGCGTCCGGCGCCAACATGTGCCGCTTTCGGCACCGACAGGATCATGTTGCTGATATCGCCGCCGGCATAGATGCGAACCGGCTGTGTATCGCCCGCATGGGTCGGATCCTGGTTGTGCAAGGCACGCAGATCGACATCCGATGTGCTGGGCAGCACACCGGGAAAGATGAAGGTACGGCCCGCCGTAACGCCCGCCGCCTGATCCGCCTGGAAGGACGAGAAATAGCCCGGGAGAATGCCCGGATCGGCGTCGCTCATGGCAATCGTCACCGGCGCGATATCACCGCCCGCGAGGAGAACAAGCTGACCGGTCGGGCTCGGATAAAGCAGGATCGAACTGGCGGCCGTTACACCGGAACCGACAAGTGTCAGATCGCCGGTGAAGCTCGTCGCACTGAACGAGCCCGGCCAGACGGCTGTGCGCGTCAGTTGGGTGGATTTATCGCTTGGCGATACGACGTCGTCATTGATGTTATCGACCGCAACGCCGCTGTTGGCGAGAACCGAAACGCCCGAAATCGGCGAGTAGAAGCCACGGCCGTTGAGGTTCTTCTGGAACTCGTTGCTCGCGCCCGTGATGCCAAGGGCCGCGATACCCTTAAGTGCCACGTCCTGCCCTGCCGAGATCGACACCGTTGCATCGGTGACCCGAACGCGCAGATCGTTCGGGATACGCTCGCCACTCGATTTGTACTGAAGTGTGCCGTCCGACCTCACGGCGCCACCGGCGGTCAGATCCGCCGTGCCCGACGCGACATCGAGGCGCCCACCGATGATGTCCCGCCCAGCCGCGACCCGGACATCGCCGCCTCCAACCGTCCACAACACCTGCGTCGTCTTGATGCCGACTGTCGTGTCAGCCGTCGTTACCGACGTGTCCGATACGATATTCAGGTCAGAGACGTCACGGCCGGCCTTGACCGTGGTATCGCCACCGCCCAGCGCGCCGACGCCGTCTGTGAACAGCTGCGGATCGATGCGGATTTCTGTATCGGTATCGACTTGGCCCGTGCGCCAAGGCTGCGTCCCCGAACCGATCCAATCGTAACCGAAGAGCGACGACCGGTCGTAATAGGTTGCGAGCCTGGACTCCGCCCACATATCGCGGCGCCCCAGTACATCACGGCCTGCGTTCAGCTCGACGTCGCCGCCGCCCTCAGCATAGACAGGGTTTGCAATCAGGATGCCTGTATAGCCAACACCTTGAGCATCCGGCGCTCCACCAGCTCCATAACGATAACCGGTCGAAGACGGCGTCGCGAAGACGTCTTTCGTGACAACATGCCCCGATGGATCGATGGTGAACGTCGCATGAGAAATCTCATCAACCACCGTCCGGGGTGTCAGATCAGCACGGTAACCAGCGGTGTAGATGGCGGTACCGCCCACCTGAATGCCGCCCTTGGCCTCCGTCGTAGTGACACCGGCAATCGTCCGATAAACCGGATCGTTGCCGTTGCGCAGATCGATATCGCCTGCCGCTGAGACCGAGATGTCACCGCTACCAGTGCGGACAAGCGTGCGCGTCGTCGCCGTCGTAGCCGCCTTGATGTTGGTCGTGGAAGGCGGCTTATAGTTGTTCACCAAGGTTGAGAAGTTGGGCGCGAACACCTTCGCCATGAATTCCGACGCCAGCGCCATCGTGGTGCTAAACCCCGTTGGCTTTGAAGCCGGACCAATGAACTCGAACTGTCCGGGGTGCGATGCGAAGAAGGCCGGCGCCTGCGCGACCAGGAAGTCCCGTACTGCTTGCGGTGCGGTTTGGAAGTTGACAAACGTGTAAGCGTTCGGATCGAGCGTCGGGTTGGCCGCAACAAAGGCCTGATACCAGTCGTTCGGATCGACAAAGGACGTTCCGACCCGGAAAGACAGATCGGAGTCGAACGAACTTATGCCCTTGTTCGGCGCGGAGTAAGTGTAGCTCTTCTCACCCTCGACAGTCACCCCGGCCGTGGAGCTCGTGGAGACACGCAGCGGCTCGACGCTCGTAAGGTCACCACCGCCTACCAATCTGTAAGATGTGGATTCCACAGGCTTCGTCGAGCCGTCAGCGAGCGTCAGCCGCGGGAAAAGATCGGCGCTGCCAAACGGATCACCGGTGTTGCCCGGTAGTGAACCGAGCGCCGCCGGTGAGTTGGCGCTCGCACTATATGGCGCCGGATTCTGCAGAAGCCCGGCAAGGCTCGTCGCCGCAGGAATGATGAGTGTCACATAGGACGACGGGAGAACACCCAGTGCCTGCCATGCCGCAACCGTGTCGCACGTGCCCCCGAAGCAAACCGTCGTCAGGTACGGCGAATAGACCGGGTTGCCGCCGCCAAGCGCCACATTCAGATAGTCCGGATTCGTCTGGTCTCGGAACTGGAAGAAGCCATCAGAGATGCTTCCTTTGATATCCAGCGTTCCGCCTGCGCGGATGGTGAGCGCACCGGGCTCGCCGTCGACGGCGCCGCCAACACGATAGGTCAGGTTCGTGAAGCGCTGGAAGACTTCCGGCTCTTTGCCGGGAATGACGTAGAACTTTCCCGGAATCGATGGCGACTCCGCCATGAGACCGGCAGCAATGGCGCCCGCCACATCGACCGTGCCGGCACCCAAATTCCAGTTTGAGTTGAGGACGACGTCGCCGGAATACGACAACTCCATTCCGGGACGCTCGTGGAAATTGGCGTCACTCGTCAGATTGCCAAGATGCCCCGACGCACCGGACACATCGAACGACTGCACAAAGTCCACCAAGGTCCCAGCGGCATCGTCGGCAAGGAAGTTATGCTGCGAAGCTGTGCCCGTTGCAGTGAGGTCGAGGACCGCTTGGCCGGAGCTATTGATGGTCACTCCAACAAAGTTGGGATTGGACGCGACGTCGCCAAGGTCAAACCGCTTGAACGCCTCAAGCACAATCGAACGCGCGCCCGAGATGTTGCCGTTATAGAAAACACTGACCGTGTCGGCCCCCGCTTGCTCGATGATCGGCGCCCGGAATGAAACCGTGCCGCCCAGATCAGCCGGTGCGTAAACGTAGTAGATTTCCCCGTTGCGCTTTGTCGGGATCAGTCGATCGCCTGTCCGAAGTGCGCTGACATCTATTAACGCGCCGGATGCAACGGTGATCTTTCCGGCACCGTCTGTGCCGATTTCGACATCACCACCCTTTGCCTGCCGCGAATCCGTTTCCGCATAGCCGGTTGCGTGCGCATCGATCTTGGCCGTGCTCTCGAGTGCAACACCGGACTTGCCGAACAGATTGACATTGCCACCGTTGACGCCGGAGACATCGATCATCCCAGCAATATCAACGAGACCGCCATCGGCGATCAGCGTAACGTTGTCACCGGCAAGGGTCTGGCCGCCAACAAGCACGAGATCGCCTGTGCCGGTCCGGATTGCGATATCGCCGGTGAACTGGCCGTGTGTGAGTACGGGCAGCGTCGACAGATCGAACGCGCCGTTCTCGTCAATGCTAAGGGACGCGCCCTTGTCTGGCGCGTTTGCATCAATGGTCGCGGAAAGATCGATAGTGCCATTCGCGGCGCTGAGGATAAGCGCGCCAGCGCGTCCCTTGCCACCGCCGACGGAAAGCGTTGTACCGGAACCCAGCACGAGATTTCCGGAGGACGACACAAGCGAAAGATTGCCGCCAGGCGCCGATACCTCATAGGGGTCAGCGGTGTCACCGAACACTTTGGAGTAACCTGGCGTTTCGATGATCGCGCCGTTGGTGACTGTGATGTCGTGGGTCGCGGCGACCTTAAGTTGACCAGCCGTAGCGCGCAGATCGCTGCCCGAGACCGAAACGCTGTCGCCGGAAAGCGACAGCGACGAGCCGGGCGTGCCGCTGGCAAGCGTCGCGGTCGTCCTGCTCGGCTTGGTGATCGCGATCGCGCCCGTCGTGACGATAGCGAAGTTCGGGAGAAGCGGCGTTTGGCCAGGCAGGATTGCGACCGCGCGATCACCGATAAACGGCGTCGCGATGCCCAGTTGGCCGGTTCCCGCGTCGAACGTGCCCTGCCCGCTGTAAATGATGCCGTTCGTCGCTGTCAGCTTGGCGCCGTTTCCGTAGCCAAGCAGACGAACCGTTCCCGAACCAAAATCGATGCTGTTGGCTACAATAGCCAATGTGCCGGTGCCACACGCCGGGGCGCAGGCTGTTGCTGCGCCGCCGCTATTCTTGAGCGACAGCGCGTCTGCATTGATCGTAACAGCGGCCCCATCGATGAGCTGCAAGCCAGGCGTGTCTAGATTCAGGTTGCCGAAACTGTAAGTGCCGGCCGAGAAGTCGATCGCTTGCGGCGTGCGGATGGTGAGCTGGTCGGCGTTGCCAAACAATGTCTGCAATTCGGGGGTGATGACGAGACCGCCAACGATAGCCGGATTGCTGGTGAACGTGACCTTGCCCGCGCCGATTGCGAGACGCGATGTGTCGATCGATGCGTTCGGTGAGACGCGAACATCACCGCTGGAATCGAGCAGCAGAGTTTTGCCGCTTAGGCTTGCTGCACCAACGTCAAGCAAGCCGCCCGTTGTGGCGCCGTCGATGTTCTTGCGCGTGACTTGACGTTCGACGCCGTTGGAGACGCGAAGAACCGCACCCTGCCCGGTCATGCCGGTCGCAGCACCGTCCAAGATGTAGTCGCCGGTGCGTGTGTCGTCGAACGTGCCCGTCGCCGTGATGCTGGCGCCATCGTGGACGCTTATGGCGCTTCCCGAACCATCGACCGCAAGAACAACTTCCGGCGCGGTCAGCGTGTGATCGGCATCGTTTTCGACGGTGATATTCTTCGCGGTCAGCGCAAGCGATGTAGTGCCATCGGTGTTGTCGGTGCGAACGCCGCCGATAAGAAGGCTCGATGCGTTGAGATTGGAGAGATCACCCGCCGCAAGAACAATCGTGCCATCCGTCGGCAG
>DATAHD010000328.1:0-2030 GCA_036263395.1 Rhizomicrobium sp.
TCGGCAAGGCGGCGGTCGATCTCCATCGCGGTCTGGATGCGGTCGATCGTGACCGAGCCCTGCGCGAAGGCGGTGCCGGTGCGCTTGGCCACCGCCGGCGCTACCGAACGCGACACCGAGCCGTTGTCGTAGAACAGAAGCCCGCGCTTGGAGAGGAAAGCCAACGTCGGCGACAGCGAATCCTGATCCGACAGGAAGCGGCTGCCGAGTAGGTTGGTGATGCCGGTGTAGCCGGTGAAGCGCGTCAACGCCCACATCAGGCGCTGCGTGTTCTGATCCTCGCTCACGCCGGTGCGCAGCGTGTGCGGGCCGGGATCGCTGTCGGGAAAGTCGAACGGTTCCATCGGCACTTCGACCAGCACCTCATGCCCTTCCTTGCGCGCTTCGCCGACCCAGCGCTGCGCATCGTCGGAATAGGGCGCGAAGGCCAAGGTCACCGCGGCCGGAAGTTTGCTGAGCGCCGAGGAGGTTTCGCGCGCCGAAAAGCCAAGTCCGGTGATCACAATCGCGATCTTCGGCTTGCCGGTCACCCCGGTTGGCGGCGGCGCATAAGCGGCCATCGGTGTGCGGCCGTCATCGGCGATGCGCGGCAGCGGCCCTTGCGAGGTCTGCTCGATCAAACCGGGATCGGCGATCAGCGCGCGGCCGGCGTAAATCGGTTTGGTGACGACGGTGTTGGGCACCAGGTTGGCCGGCACATCGGTGAGCGGCGCCTGCCCCGGCTGTTCGGCCGTGGTCGCGGCATCGGCCGGCGGCGCTTCGGTGCCATGCGGCTCGGCACTGGCGCTTTCGCCGTGATGCGCATCGGCCGACGGCGCTTCATGCGAGCCATGCGACGACGGCAGGTTCAGTGCGACGTCCACCACCGGATCGCCGGCGTGCGAATTGCCGAACACCCAGATACCGAGTGCGAAAAGGACAAGCGCAGCCGCCACGCCCATATAGGCGAGTGCAAGGATGCGTGTGCCGTTCAGGCCTGGCACCGCACCCTCCCCCGAGATACTGGTCACCGCCATGGCGCAACAATACGCCAATTCACGGTTACGGCCGGGTTAACAAATGGGAACCTTGGCGTTCAGCCGCGCGTCTTGCCCTTGTGCGCCAGCTTGGCCGGCGCCGCCGCCGGACCTTCCAGCAGGCCCTTGGCATAGGTGAGCTGGAAGTCCTTGATCTTGTCATCCGTCGGCCGGATCGGCAGGACCTTGGGCTTCGGCGGTGCTTCGCTTTCCGCGCTCAGATGATGCGGCAGCGACCATTCATGCAGTTCGTGCGCATCGTCGGTCACGCTCTGCGCCACCGCGACGTCCGGCGTGATGCCCAGCGCCTGGATCGAGCGGCCGGACGGCGTGTAGTAGCGCCCGGTCGTCATGTGCAGTGCCCCGCCCGCGCCATTGTCGAGCGGAATGACCGTCTGCACCGAGCCTTTGCCAAAGCTCTGTGTCCCCACCACGCGGGCACGCTTGTGATCCTGCAAGGCGCCGGCAACGATTTCCGACGCACTCGCCGTACCGTTGTCGGTCAGGATGATGATCGGCTTGCCGTCGGCAATGTCGCCCGGCTTGGCGTCATAGCGTTCGGTGTCGGCCGGATCGCGGCCGCGCGTGGAGACGATCTCACCGCCGTCCAGGAACGCATCGGAGACACCGACCGCGGCATCGAGCACGCCGCCGCCATCGTCGCGCAGATCGATGATGTAGCCCTTGATGCCCGGACCGATCTCTTTCTTCAGCTTGGCGACCGCCGCCTTCAGACCGGCCGTCGTGCGATCGTTGAACGCGGGAATCTGGATGTAGCCGACATTGCCTTCGCGCCGCGATGTCACCGGCTCCACCGCCACGTTGGCGCGGATCAGCTTCTTCTCCAGCGGTTCTTTCTCGCCCGGCCGCGAAAGGGTCAGTTTCACCGGCGAGCCTTCCGGCCCGCGCAGCTTCTTCTGGATGTCGTCGAGCGAGAGACCGGCCACCGACTTGTCGTCGATCGCGATGATGATGTCGTCCGCCTTGATCCCGGCCTTGATACCCGGTGCGCCT
>DATAHD010000329.1:0-9816 GCA_036263395.1 Rhizomicrobium sp.
GCGCGATAGCCGGGGCGGCCGGATTGTAGTTCGGCTGTCGCCTTGCGTGCCTCTTCGAGACGCACAGGATCCGCTTTGCAGGCGGCGGAGGCGGCCGGGTAGATCTCTTCGAGATCGTCCATCGTCACTGGAGATTCGTCCGGGTACGGACCTTTGTAGGCGGCGTCGAAATAGATCGGCGCGATGCCGCGCTTTTCGATCTCGCTGATGAGCTGGCCCATTTGTAGGCCCCAGTCGCCGAGATGGACGTCGCTGACGACATGCCAGTCGTTGGCGCGGAACAGACGCTGCAGGCTGTCGCCGATCACGGAGGAGCGCAGGTGGCCGACATGCATCGGCTTGGCGACGTTGGCACCGCCGAAGTCGATCACCAGCGTCTTGCCGCTGCCCGTCTGCGGCGCGCCGAGGCGATGATCTTTCGCCATCGTGCCGAGACGCACGGCGAGCGCGTCATCGGTGATGTCGAGATTGAGGAAGCCGGGGCCGGCGATCTCCACCTTCGCGAAGATCGGGTTCTGCTTGAGTTGGTCGGCGATCTTCTGCGCGATGGCGCGCGGGTTCTGCTTCGCTGCCTTGGCGGCCGCGAGGGCACCGTTGCACTGGAACTGCGCGAGGTCCGGGCGGTCGGAGACGACAACCTGGCCATAAGACGGCGAAAGGCCTTCGGCAGCGAACGCGGCTGCCGCGATCGCCGAAAGCTCCGCGGATAACGAACTCATTTCGGGAAGCGTCCCACCGTACGGTTGTAGTCGAGTTGCTCCTTGGTGAGCTGCAGCCCGCCGAGGATAGCATAGTCCGTCGACCTCTTTTCCGGCAGCGGGGTGATCACGTAGGTGTTCTGATCGCTGACGTTGATCGAGGCCTGCCCGGCTTCGAATTGGGCCTGCACGGTGAAGAGCTTCTTGTCGACGATGGTCGAGCCGTCCTGCGTTGTCGCAAGGAAGTACGGGACTGCATAGGTCGCGGCGCCGCCGCCCGGCGGGCGCGTGACGGTGAAGTCTATGCGGACACGCATACCGATCGTGTTGTTGTCCTTGTCATAGTCGCAGTCGGTCACAATGCGCATCAGATCCGCTTTGTAGGTGGCCCGCGCCGGATCAGTGACACCGGGCGGCAGCGCGGTGAGCGAACCGGCATCGACGAGCGCGGTGCCGACCGGGCAGATGTAGCCCTTCGGATTGTCGGAACCGCAGCCCGAGAGGACGAGCGCCGACACGGCGAGAATGGCAAAAGGAACGATACGGGTCATCAAATCAGATCTTGTTGTGTGTGCCATCGCAAAGCGGCGCGTTGGCGGTTTTCTTACAGCCGCAGAACCAGACGGTTTTGGTCGCGGTGGCCTTGTATTCAAGCGGCACGAACTCGGTCGTTTTGTGGCTGCCGTCGCAGAACGGCTGGCGCTTCGACTCCCCGCAGGCGCACCACCAATAGCTGCGGCCTTCGATCACGTCAGCCGAATAGGGGCTCTTCTGCGGCATCGCCGGTTCGGCCATCTCATTGCCTCCGCTTGACTTTTGGGGCCCCGAAGCCGACTCCTCGGGAACGCGCCGAAAGGCGGCGGACTGTAGCCAAGCGGACCCAGCATGGAAAGCGGTAGCCCGGACAGACAGGCTGGCGGAAAGCCGCAGCTTTTGCTGCGGCTAGCGAGCCCGCGCGGGTTCTGCGCCGGGGTCGACCGGGCCATCCGGATCGTGGAATTGGCGCTGGAGAAGTACGGCGCGCCTGTCTTTGTACGACATGAGATCGTGCACAACCGCTTTGTGGTGGAGCGGCTGGAAGGCATGGGCGCGGTATTCATCGACGAGCTGGACGAGGCGCCGGAAGGGGCGCACGTCATCTTCTCCGCCCACGGGGTGCCGAAATCGGTGCCGGCCGAGGCGCGGCGGCGGAAGCTGGAATATGTCGATGCCACCTGCCCGCTCGTCTCCAAGGTGCATGTCGAGGCGTCGCGGCACTTCAGGGCCGGGCGGCAGATCGTGCTGATCGGGCACGAAGGGCATCCGGAGGTGATCGGCACCATGGGGCAGCTGCCCGACGGCGCGATCCTGCTGGTAGAGACACCGGAGGATGTGGCGACCCTGGCGGTGCGCGATCCGGATAACCTGGCGTTCATTACCCAGACGACATTGTCGGTGGACGATACGGTTCAGACGATTGCGGCGCTGCGTATGCGGTTTCCAAACATCGCGGGGCCGCACAAGGAAGACATCTGCTACGCGACGACCAACCGGCAGGATTCGATGAAGGCGATCGCCACCGGCGCCGACATGGTGCTGGTGATCGGGGCGACCAACTCCTCGAACTCCATGCGGCTGGTGGAAGTGGCGAAACGCAGCGGGGCGCACGATGCGATGCTGATCCCGCGGGCGAGCGATATAGACTGGACGCGACTCGCGGGAGCGAAGATTTTGGGATTGTCGGCGGGTGCCTCGGCACCGGAAGTGTTGGTGGAAGAAGTGATTGCGGCGCTGCGCGGGCGGTTCGACGTGACGGTCGAAGAAGTCGTGGTGCGGCGCGAGGACATCGCCTTCAACGTGCCGCGTGTTCTTTCGACGGCGGCGGTTTGAGCCATGGCCGTCTATACGGATGTTTCGTTCGAAGAGCTCGAGACCTTTCTTGCGAGCTATGACGTCGGCAAACCGCGCAGCTTCAAAGGCATCGCGGAGGGCGTGGAGAACTCCAACTACTTCCTGCAGACCGACAAGGACGCGTATTTTCTGACGCTTTATGAGAAGCGGGTGCGGGAAGAAGACCTGCCGTTTTTCCTCGGACTGATGGACCACCTGGCGGCGAAGGGCATCCCCTGCCCTGTTCCGGTGCATGACCGCAAAGACCGCCTGCGGACGACGTTGAATGGCCGGCCGGCGGCTTTGCTGACGTTCGTGCAGGGCGTGTCGCTGAAGAAGCCCGAGCCGGCGCATTGCGCGGCGGTCGGGCGCGCGCTCGCCGCGATGCACGAGGCGGGCAAGGACTTCGAGATCCGGCGCGAGAATGCGCTGAACATCGAGGGCTGGCGCGAACTCGAAGACTCGACGCGCGACGGGGCCGATACGGTTGAGAGCGGGCTGGCGCATCTGATCTCCTCCACCTTGGCGCAGCTATCGCGCGAGTGGCCGGATGGGTTGCCGAGCGGTGTGGTTCATACGGACCTGTTCCCCGACAACGTGCTGTTCATGGACGGCAAGGTGTCGGCGCTGATCGATTTCTACTTCGCGTGTAATGACTCGTTCGCCTACGACCTGGCTGTGATGCTGAACTCGTGGTGTTTCGAGACCGACGGTTCGTACAACGTGACCAAGAGCCGGGCGTTGATCGCAGCGTATGAGCAGAAGCGGCAGCTGACGGCGGGCGAGATTTCGGCGCTGCCGACCCTGGCACGCGGCGCGGCGCTGCGGTTTCTGCTGACGCGGTTGTTCGACTGGCTGAACCCGTCGCCGTCGGCGCTGGTGCGGCCGAAGGATCCGCGGGAGTATTCGCGCAAGCTGCGCTTTCACATGAAGGTGCGCAGCGCCGCGGAGTATGGGCTTTGACGACGAAGCCCCGGGTAGAGATTTTCACCGATGGTGCATGCTCCGGAAATCCCGGCCCCGGTGGCTGGGGTGCGATCCTGCGCGCCGGTGCGCATGAACGCGAGCTTTCGGGCGGCGAGAAGGCCACGACCAACAACCGCATGGAGATGATGGCGGCGATCGAGGCGCTGAAAGCGTTGAAGGTGCCGTCCTCGGTGCTGCTGTACACGGACTCGCGCTACCTCCTCGACGGCGCGACCAAATGGATCATCAGCTGGAAGAAGCGCGGCTGGCAGACGGCTGACAAGAAGCCGGTGAAAAACGTCGATCTGTGGCAGGCGCTGGAAGCCGCGCGTGCCCCGCACGACGTCGAGTGGAAATGGGTGCGCGGACATTCGGGGCATCCCGAAAACGAGCGAGTCGATGAACTCGCGCGGATGGCGATCCCGTAGCGCGCTATTTGCGGCGGTTGCCATTGCTGCGCAATACGCCGGTGCGCGATTTCGTGGGGGCTGCATCTCGATCCAGCAGACAGTCGATAAAGCCTCTCAGTGCCGGTGTCGGAAGCCGCCGGCTTGAATAATAAAGAAATAATCCAGGTACAGTTGGTGACCAATCTGCCAACACGCGCTTCAACCGGCCGGCCGCAATCAGAGCGCGAATGGGATCATCATCGTAGGAGTAGAGGATTCCCAAGCCTTGCAGCGCAGCCTCGTGCATCACCTCCTGGAAATTCGAAACTATGGGACCTGAGACGGCCATCTCGAATTTTTTGGTCTTCCGCTCCATGGGCCAGCGATAGACGGCCCCGCTTCCGGGGAAGCGCCAGTTAATGCAATCATGATGATGCAGGTCTGATGGCTCCTTCGGCTCGCCTTTGCGCGCGAGGTAATCCGGTGACGCCACCGCCAGCATCGGATGGTCCGCCGTCAGCCGAACGGCCACCAGGTCTTTCTCGAGCCGTTCACCCACGCGTATGCCAGCATCGAAGCCATCGGCAACGATATCGACGAGATGCTCGTCGACCCGGATGTCGAGGATCACATCGGGGTAGGCTTTGTGAAAGCGCCCCAACCGCGGTGCTATCAGCTTCTTCGCCGCGATGCCGAGCGTGTTGATACGCAGCGTGCCGGCGGCGCGGTTCATCGTGGCAACGGCTTCTGCGACTGCTGCGTCCATTTCCAGCGTCACCGGCTTCAACCGTTCGTTCAGCCGCACACCGGCGGCAGTTGGCGCGACACTTCGCGTGGTCCGGTTCAATAGCCGCACGCCGAGTCGTGTTTCGAGCTGGCGAATGGTCTGGCTTAGAGCCGACGCCGACAGTCCCAGATGATCGGCCGCGCGTGCGAAACTCTTGCGTTCGACAACGGCCATGAAGGCCTTGAGTTCGGCGAATTCAGACCCACGCATTATATATCATTACCTAAGTACCTCATACCGATTATATACGATTATATAATGATCCAGCATTCGCCATTTTCGGTTTCTCAACAAAAAGGAGACCGTGATGACGCAAAATCTCAATCTTCCCGAACCTGTAGCGGCCTATTTCGCGGCGGATCGCCTCGATGGCGCTGCTGTGGCGCGGTGCTTTACCCGCGACGCCGTCGTGAAGGATGAAGGCCACACCTATGAGGGCATTGACGCGATCCGGGCGTGGAAGACCGCATCGGCGCAGAAGTACACCTATACAAGCCAGCCCATCGCATGCGTACAGAAGGACGGAGCGACGGTGGTGACGAGCCACCTTGTGGGAAACTTCCCTGGCAGCCCTGTCGATCTTCGCTTCTTCTTCCGGCTTGAGCGCGGGAAGATCTCGCACCTGGAGATCGTGCCATGACGTTCGATCTCGGCCTCACAGGTCGCCGCGCTCTCGTTACGGGCGGTACGAAGGGCGTTGGCGCCGCCGTGGTCGAAGCGCTCCACGATGCGGGCGCCAAAGTCATGGCGGTTTCGCGCTCAACGCCGGCACAGGCGCTGAACGGCGTTCTCTATTTCGCGGCGGATTTAACGACCGCTGACGGTTGCGCCGAAGCGGCGGCGTTCACAGAGGAGCATGGAGGCATCGACATTATCGTCAACTCGCTCGGTGGCTCCAGCGCACCCGGCGGAGGCTTCGCAGCACTCGACGACGAGCAGTGGGCGAAGGAGTTGAACCAGAATCTAATGCCGGCGGTTCGGCTGGACCGTGCCCTGCTGCCCACGATGCTCCGGCAAGGTTCGGGTACGGTGATTCATGTGACCTCAATCCAGCACCAGCTTCCACTGCCGGAGTCCACAATCGCCTATGCGTCAGCAAAGGCGGCACTCTCGACCTACAGCAAGGCGCTTTCCAAGGAAGTCACACCAAAAGGCATTCGCGTTGTCCGTGTCTCACCGGGATGGGTCGAGACCGAGGCTGCCGTCGCGCTGGCCGAGCGCCTCGCTCGGCAGGCCGGCACCGACTATGAAGGCGGCAAACGGATCATCATGAACGGGCTTGGCGGCATCCCGTTAGGCCGGCCCGCCAAACCGCAGGAAGTGGCCGATCTGATTGCATTTCTTGCCTCGGACCGCGCATCCGCCATCACGGGCACCGAATACACCATCGATGGCGGCACGGTGCCGACTGCGTGATTGGGTTCAAAGCTGCGGCTCGCCGCGAATTTGCACGACGAGCCGTGTCAGCGATGCATACTGTCTTACAACTGACCCAAAATGTGTTCGGCGCTCGAGACCGAGAAGGCGCCCGGTTCTTCGACGTTGAGTTCTTTGACGACGCCGTTGTCGACGATCATCGCGTAGCGCTGGCTGCGCTTGCCCATGCCGAAGCGCGAGCCGTCCATTTCGAGGCCCACGGCGCGGGTGAAGTCGCCGTTGCCGTCGGCGAGCATGCGCACTTTGCCGTCGGACTTCTGGTCCTTGCCCCACGCGCCCATCACGAACGCATCGTTGACGGAAACGCAAGCGACCTCATCGATGCCCTTCTTCTTCAGCTCGTCGAAGTTCTGCACAAAGCCCGGAACGTGCTTGGCCGAGCAGGTCGGCGTGAAGGCGCCGGGGAGCGCGAAGAGAACGACCTTCTTGCCGGCGAACAGGTCGTCGGTCTTCACCGGCTTCGGGCCGCCTTCCTGCATCTCCATCAGGACGGCGGACGGAACCTTGTCACCCACTTTGATTGTCATGATCTGAATTCTCCGTTTGAAACTGGCGGCGGTTTTAGCGTTCCGCGGCGTGCGGCGCAAAGGCCCGATTCCGAGCGCTTGTTTCACTTTTCTGCGGAAAAAGCCGTGCTAGGTTCATGGTCATGGCCATCCGTGGACCGTCCAAGACGAGCGGCTTCCTGCAGGGCAAGTTTCTGATCGCCCTGCCCGGCATGCCGGACCCGCGCTTCGAACGCACCGTCGTCATGATGTGCGCGCATTCGGACGCCGAGGGCGCGATGGGACTCATCATCAACAAGCCGCTCGAGAACATGTCGATGACGGGGCTGCTGAGCAAACTGGGCATCCCCGTTTCGGCGAACCGGATCGAGACGCCGGTGCTGTTCGGCGGGCCTGTGGAGACGCAGCAGGGGCTCATCCTGCATTCGAGCGAGTTCTCCGGGTCGCAATCGTCGTTCGTGACGAGCGAGATTTCCCTTACCGGCACCATGGACGTGTTGCATGCGATTGCCGGCGGGCGCGGGCCGCACAAGGCGGCGTTCGCGCTCGGCTATGCCGGCTGGGAAGCCGGGCAGCTTGAGAACGAGCTGCGCGGCAATGGCTGGATTTATTGCGACTCCGACGCGGCAATCCTGTTCGACCTCGCGCCAGAGGCGAAGTGGGCCGCGGCGCTGGCGAAGCTGGGGATCAGTCCGTCGAACCTGTCGTCACAGGCCGGCCGCGCCTGAGGCGGGGATAGCCGTCTTCTCGTCGAAATGCATCGCGAGGTAGTTGAGCGCTTCGCTCGCCGGGAGCGGCTGCGAGAAGCAGAAGCCCTGCGCGTATTCGCAGCCCAGGCTCTTCACCCACGCCGCATCGTGCTCGGTTTCAACGCCTTCGACGATGACGGCACGCTTCAGATCGCGCGCAAGCGAGAGGATGGAGCGCAGCACAGTCGCCTCCTCGCTGTCCTCCCGGCCCGAATGGCGGGCGAGGAAGCTGCGGTCGATCTTGAGCGTGTCGAACGGCAGGTCCTTCAGCTGGGCGAAGTTCGACATGCCGGTGCCGAAGTCGTCGAGCGCGAGGCCGGCACCGACGGCGCGCAGGCGTTCGAGGATGCCGCGCGTGCCCTCCGCCGTCGCGACGGCGGTTTCCGTCACTTCGAGTTTCAACGTACCGCGAGCGATCTTGTCGCGCGCGAGCACGGTGCGCAGCACGCTTTCGAAAGCGGGATCGAGAAGCTGACGCTTCGACAGATTTACGTTCACGAAGAGCGGGGGGCTCAGCGGGAAGAAGCGCTGCCAGCCGGCGATTTCCTTCGCGGCTTTCTCCAGCGCGAAACGGCCGAGGGGGACGATGAGGCCGGTCTCTTCCGAATGCGCGATGAAGTCCGACGGCACGACAAGGCCCCGGGCCGGATGGTGCCAGCGCAGCAGCGCCTCGAAGCCGACGACGCTGCGATCGGCGAGACGGACGATGGGCTGATAGAAGACGTCGAGTTCGTCTTCGTCGAGCGCGCGGCGCAGTTCGGCTTCCAGCTGCACGGAGTCGGGTGAGGCGCCGCCGGCCGTCTCCATATCTTTCGAGAAGATGCGCGCCGTGGCGCCGCCTTCGCGTTTGGCCTGCACCAGCGCGCGCTCCGCATTCTTGAGCAGCTCCTGCGGTGCGGCAGCATCGCGGCCGATGGCGAGACCGACGCTGGCAGGCGCGAAGACGTTGCGCCCGTCCACATCGTGCGCAGCGGCACAGGTCTCGACCAGCTGGGCGCCTAGCGTCGTGGGGTCTTCGCCGTTGTCGGCCATGAGCAGCACGAAGGAGTCGCCGCCGAGGCGATAGGTGCGCGCCCGGCCGGCGAAGCGGGCGTCGATGCGCTCGCCGATCTTCTTGAGGATCGTGTCCGCGCCCGCATCGCCGAGGCTGGCGTGGATTGCCTTGAAACGATCGACGTCGAGCATCGCAAGAACAATGGTGCCGAGACGCTCGCCGAGCGCCGCGAGTTGCTCCTCCAGCGCGGCGCGGTTGCCGAGACCGGTGAGCGGATCGCGGTTGGCCGGCGTCGGCGCGGGTGCAGGTTCGTTGTCCTTGCGCGACGTGATGTCGGCCATCAGGCCGAGGCAGCGGATCGCAGGCGGCTCGTCGCCGAGCATCGTGGCGCGCAGCTCAAACCACGGATAACGGCCCGCGCCACTCTTCACGCGAAACTCGATGCGGAAGGCGAGACCTGTGTGGGCGGAGAACTGTTCGATGGCCGAGGTGTAGGTGTCGCGGTCGTCGGGATGGATGCGGGCGATCCAGTCGCTGTGCTTGATGTTGCGCTGCTTGTTCTTGAAGCCGATGAGGTTGGCGGCCTCCGGCGAGAGGCCGACGGTTTGCTTTTGAAGGTCGAGATCGAACACGCCCTGATGCGATGCGCCGATGGCGGCGAGCGCGGCGTCGGTATGCGGCGCGAAGGGACGGTGGCCCGGCATGTGATGCTGCAGATTGGCGAGGGCGAGACGCCAGTGCGGAACGGTGACGAGCCCCTCCCCCGCCACAATCGCAAGCGCGAGGAGCAACGCACCAGCGGCGGCGAAACCACCAACGACGGCGGGTGCAGCAAAGTTGTCGGCGAAGCCGCCAACCGTGGTGACGGCTGCGGCGAGCGCGACAAGCGAAAAGATCGTCGCCGACGGTGCGATCACGCGCGCCGGCAACACACCGGCGCGGCCGCGATGCACGAGGTAGGCCGCGAGACCGCTAGTGCCGAAGAGGACGACGGCCTCCATCGCCACCGTCGCGACGGGAACGCCGAGGAAAGCAAGCAGTGCAAGGCCGAGCACGCCGTAGAGCATGAGCCGCGTGTAGCGGTGCATCGGCGCCCATGCCGCTTCGAACGGCGCCACGATATCGACCAGACGGATTCCGGCTGCGAGCGCGAGACCGGCGAAGAACGCGGTGAGGCCGTATGGCCCGCCGACCGCCGTTGCGAGGCTGGTGTCGAACATGCCGGTCTCCGACAGTCGCGCCGCGAGCAGCGCGAGCAAGGTGGCGGCGGCCCAGCGCGGCGCAGCGTGTCCCGTCATCACCGCAAGACCGCCGGTGATGAGCGTGGCGGCGGCGATCAGGCTGACGACGGCGGCGACGAAGATGGAGAGACGGCGGTACTGCGCCGCGAGCGCCGGTTCGGTCCACGCAAAGACGACGGC
>DATAHD010000330.1:0-7568 GCA_036263395.1 Rhizomicrobium sp.
GAAGCCGCGATCACCGGCCTCAGCTTCGTCTATGGCGGCTATCACCGTCTCGGCAATTGCGCCGCGCGCGGTGCCGGCGGCTACACCATCTATCGCGACAAGCACTGGGCGCTCGAAGGCACCGACCTCTACTACGGCGACGTTATCGGCGGCGCGATCCCGCTCGTCGGATATGAGAACGACGGCTGCCCGATCAAATTCGACGACAACAATCTCCCCGTCCCCAACGGCGGCGCAGGCGTGCCGGACAATCTGGAAATCATTGCTTTCGTCCCTGCCGTGTTCGCCGAAGATGCCGACAGTCCCTATCGCCCGCTGATCCCGCCGGAGCAGATGGACGTCGTCGCCACCGCCGCCTATGGCGACGCCAGCCCCGCCTCGCAGCTCCGCACCGCCCGTGGCCACGCCGTGATGGCGTCGTTCAAACGCGGCAAGGGCGAGGTCTTCAACGCCGGCACCACCGAATGGGCGCACGGCCTCGCCGCGAACGATCCCTTCGTCACCCGCATCACCCGCAACGTGCTGAAACGCTTTCTGGGAGAAACACCATGACCGACGCCATCGAAGGCGGCTGCCGCTGCGGGGCGATCCGCTACACCGTGAAGGCCGACAAGCTGCCGAACGCCTATGCCTGCCACTGCCTCGATTGCCAAACGTGGAGCGGCAGCGCCTTCTCGCTGCAATTCATCGTGCCGGAAGACGCGCTCACCGTGACCGGCACACCGCACCTCTACGAACGCCCGCATCCCGATGGCGATCGCACGTCGTATCAGTACGGCTGTGCGAAATGCCTCACGCGCGTCTGGAACACCAACACCCGCCGCCCCGGCCTCGCCGTCGTTCGCGCCGGCACGCTCGACAACAGCGATCAACTCAACATCGTGGCTCATATCTGGACCAAGCGAAAACCCAACGGCATCGACATCCCGGACGGCATCCCGCAATGGCCCGAAGCGGCACCCCCGCTGGATTTCATGCAGGTGATGTCGACGTAGATTTTAACGCAGGGGACGCTGAGGATAGGCGCAGAGGACGCTGGTGCAGCGGTGCAGAAGGCGACTGTCGCACTCCATCGCCAAAATGACTCGGCGGGCAAAGCCGCCAACAATTCCGGAAAACGACGCATACAGCCCGCTAAGAACGCAGAATACCTGCGTACTCTGCGCCTGTCCTCTGCGTCCTCCGCGTTAAAAATCCCCGCAAAACAAAACAGCCGCCCGAAGGCGGCTGCTCTGAAATCCAGACAACGCACCAAAACTCAGCGCGTCGGCACCGGCTTCTCGCCGCGATAGTCGTAGAACCCGCGGCCGGTCTTCTGACCCAGCCACCCGGCTTCCACATACTTCACCAGCAGCGGGCACGGCCGGTACTTGGAATCGGCGAGGCCCTCATACAGCACCTGCATCACCGCCAGACACGTATCGAGGCCAATAAAGTCGGCCAGCTGCAGCGGGCCCATCGGGTGGTTCGCGCCCAGCTTCATCGCCGTGTCGATCGCTTCCACGTTCCCGACGCCTTCATACAGCGTGTAGACCGCTTCATTGATCATCGGCTGCAGGATGCGGTTCACGATAAAGGCCGGGAAGTCTTCGGCATAGGCCGCTGTCTTGCCGACCTTCTTCACCACGTCGAGCGCGGCCTGGAAGGTCGGCTCGTCGGTCGCGATGCCGCGGATCACTTCCACCAGCTGCATCATCGGCACCGGATTCATAAAGTGAATACCGATGAAGTGCTCCGGACGATCCGTCGACGACGCAAGGCGCGTGATCGAGATCGACGAGGTGTTCGACGCCAGCAGCGTCTTCTCGTTGATGCGCGGCAGAAGGTCCTGGAAAATCTTCTTCTTGATCGTCTCGTCTTCCGTTGCCGCCTCGATGACGAGGTCGCGGTCGCCCATCTCGTCCAACGTGGACGAGGTGTGGATCCGCTTCATCGCCGTTTCGATGTCGTCGTTCTTGATGAGACCGCGCGCTGCCTGGCGATGCATGTTGCGCTCGATGCGCTGCAACGCCGTGTTCAGCGCATCGGCCTTCATGTCTTCCAAAACAACATCGAATCCAGCCAGGGCCAGAACGTGGGCGATACCGCTGCCCATCTGCCCCGCGCCGATTACGCCGATGCGTTCAATGCTCATGTCTGTCCTTCGCGAACGGTGGGGCTGAGCGGGATGCTCAGTAACCCATCTTCGTCAGCTCTTCCTCCATCTCCGGAACCGCCTTGAACAGGTCGGCCACGAGGCCGTAGTCGGCGATCTGGAAGATGGGGGCTTCTTCGTCCTTGTTGATGGCGGCGATGACCTTGCTGTCCTTCATGCCCGCCAGATGCTGGATCGCGCCTGAGATGCCGACCGCGATGTAGAGATCGGGCGCGACCACCTTGCCGGTCTGACCGACCTGGTAGTCGTTCGGCACGAAGCCGGCATCGACCGCCGCGCGGCTTGCGCCAACGGCGGCACCGAGCTTGTCCGCAACCTTGTCGAGCATGTGGAAGTTGTCACCCGACTGCATGCCGCGGCCGCCGGAGATGATGATCTTCGCGCTCGTCAGTTCCGGACGCTCTGACTTCGACAGCTCTTCGCCGACGAACTTGGAGATGCCCGGATCGGCTGCCGCTGCAACGGTCTCGACCGCGGCCGAACCGCCGTCCGCCGCCGCCTTGAACGTCGAGGTGCGAACCGTGATCACCTTCTTGCCTGCGCCGGCCTGAACCGTCTGGATCGCATTGCCGGCATAGATCGGGCGCTCGAACGTATCGGGCGACACGACCTTGATGATCTCGCTGATCTGCGCAACGTCGAGCTTGGCGGCGACGCGCGGCAGATAGTTTTTGCCGTTGGTGGTCGCGGGCGCGAGGATCGCGTCATAGTTGCCCGCCAGCGACAGGATGAGCGTTTCCATCGCCTCGGCCAGCATCTTCTTGTACGCCGGGCCTTCGGCCAGCAGCACCTTCTCGACACCGGCGATCTTCGCCGCCGCATCGGCCGCGCCCTTGGCGCCTTCGCCGGCGACCAGCACGTGCACCGGTGCGCCCAGCGCCGCCGCTGCCGTCACCGTCTTGGCGGTCGCGTCTTTGAGGGCATCGCCCGTGTGTTCTGCAATTACGAGGCTGGTCATGGCAGCACTCCCGCCTCATTCTTGAGCTTGTCGAGCAATTCGGAAACCGTCTTCACCTTCACACCGGCGGTTCGCTTCGGCGGCTCGGTGACCTTCAGCACTTTCAGCTTCGGGGTGATATCGACGCCATAGTCGGCGGGCGACTTCTCGTCGATCGGCTTCTTCTTCGCCTTCATGATGTTCGGCAGCGAGGCATAGCGCGGCTCGTTGAGGCGCAGGTCCACCGACATCACGGCCGGGGTCTTCACTTCAACGGTCTGCAGACCGCCGTCGATTTCGCGCTCGATGACGGCTTTGCCCTCTTCGAGTTCCAGCTTGTGGGCGAACGTGCCCTGCGGCCAGCCCAGAAGCGCGGCCAGCATCTGGCCCGTCTGGTTGCTGTCGTCGTCGATCGCCTGCTTGCCGGTGATGACCAGCGCCGGGCCTTCTGCTTGGCAGATCGCTTTCAGGATCTTGGCAACCGCCAGCGGCTCAACCTCGGCATCCGTCTTCACCAGAATGCCGCGGTCGGCACCCATGGCGAGGGCGGTGCGGATCGTCTCGCTCGCCTGCTGCGGCCCGATGGAAACGGCCACGACTTCCGTCGCCTTGCCTTTTTCCTTCAGACGAACCGCTTCTTCGACGCTGATTTCGTCGAAGGGGTTCATGGACATCTTTACATTGGCGAGATCGACGCCCGTCTGGTCGGCTTTGACGCGGACCTTCACGTTATAGTCGATCACCCGCTTCACGGGCACGAGAACCTTCATGCTGTCGAAATGCCTTCCCGGTAGGTGGATAGTTCTTATCGGCGCTTATGCGCCGGACGGCCCCTGACTGCGAACCGCCGCTTTTTTTGCGGCGCAAAAACTAGGTCCGCGTCCTTTCGCTTGTCAACGAACCTTCGTGGCTTCCGCCAAGGATAGCAGGCCCTTGGCCGGGCGCGCAAATTCTATGTTGCAGTGCAAAAAGAGCAAAAATCTGCGGCGTTGCGCCGCAGATTTCCGGGGGTGGCAAAAGGGGAGTTATTTCTGACTGGAGAGGTAGGCGATTACGTCTTGCGCGTCGGCCGGGTTGGGAAAGCCGGGGAACGTCATCCGGATACCGGGGATCAGCTTTTGCGGGCCTGCAAGGTAGGCCTCCAGGGTTTGCTGATCCCAGACCTTGTTCGCCGTCCGCATGGCGGACGAGTAGTTGAAGTTGCCCAGCGAGCCGGAGTGCCGGCCCACCACGCCAAACAGGTTCGGTCCCAGCTTGTTCGCCCCGCCGGAGTTGGCCGTGTGGCAAAGGCTGCACTTCTCGCTGAAGAGCTCTTTGCCGTGATCGGCATTGCTGGCATGCGCGCCGGCCATAAGCGCAAAAGGAAGAACGGCCGCGAGCAGCGCGCGCCGCCCAATGATCAGAAAGCGGTCCATACGAAAATCCTCAATGTGTTGTTGTCAGAAGCGTTGTGACCCAGCCCGTCATAGTTCGACGCCGCCCCGTCGAACTTGGTGTAGGCCGTGTACTGAATCCCCGCGCGCACATTGGCCCGCGTGCCGAGCAGCGGCTCGTCGCCGCCGAACGGTGTCACGTCGAGCTGGAAGTTGAAGCCGCTGCTGTCCGGCTTGAACGTGCTGTTCGCGCCGTAGAGCAACGGATCGGCGCTGCCCCAGGTATTGAACGCGCCAACCGAGAAGCCGTACGTGTTCTTGTAGTAGTACGACGCGTTGGCGCTTATTTCGTTGAGGCGTAGGTTGGCGGCGAAGCTGTCGCCAAGCGCTTGTGAAGCCTTCAACGACTGACTTTCATTCACATAGCGCGCGTTGGCGGTGACGATGTTCGTGCCGTCGCCGGTGTATTGGTACGACACATCAACACCGATGTCGTTGTAGCGATCGCCAAGTCCGGTCGTCGTGTCACGTCCGGGGTTGAGGCTGGCAAACAGGCCGAACGCACCCAGCTCGAAATTCTGATCGCCGTAGTCCTTCTGATAGGCAAAGCGCACATAAGGTGCGGCCGACCGCAAGCTGCTCGTATCGGCCGGATCGACGCCGACCGTCTTCAGGAAGTCGGGCGACAGCGAGGTGTAAAGCCCGAACTCCGAATAGATGTGATCGTCCCACCATGCGTAAGCGCTGAGGCCCAGTGCATTTTGCGCGAGCGCGCCGGACAGCAATGTCCCCGCGCTTGGCGCAGGTGCGAGACCCGAGTCGGTGAACGGAAAGCCCCAGCCCGGCAGCGTCGCCCAGGCATCCTGGATCGTCGGATTGTTGTTGAGCGACAGACCCCACAGCACGTCGCTGCCCGCGACCGTTGCGTGATCGACGAAGCGCAAATCGAGATTGTCCCACGACATAGAGCGCCCGACGCCGTCATAGGTCACCTGCGCAAAGCTGCCGAAGTGATCGCCATAACCGCCGGCGATAAACAGGCTGACCTCGTCGATCGTTGTGTTGTTGTTGGTCGCATAATGCGGTGCAGGCGGCGCCGATTGATCTTCAAGCGTGTGCACGTAGGAAGCGACCGCCATCGCCGACACCGGTGGCGTGAAGCCACCGGCGCGCATCGTATATCCGTTGAGCTTGAACTGCCGTCCGAACGGCGTCAGCTGCGGACCGAACGCACCGATATGACAAGCCTGACAGGCCTGTCCGGTCTGCACAGCGAAAGCAGGCACCGCTTCTGCCCGTAACGGAAGCATCGCCAGGAGCAGCGCGGCTACCGCTGCGAATACTTTTGCGGTTGAATACGATTTACGAAAAACAGATGACAGTTTGAACGACATGCACGCCTCCAGCTACGCTGGAATGACGGCTCACGCTTCGGTAAATTCCGTTGAGCCACCGCAAATTGCGTGCGGCCTTTTGGCTGTCTTACGCGAATTTCACCCAACGCTCAGTCTACGGATAAACGGAAGCGCTCACTTCGCGATGCGCTGCTGTTTGGCAAAGTCGATAACGAGCGAATGCTTCGCAAACGCGATGCGCATTGCTTTGGGATCGCGCGCGATCTGCGCGTAAGGCGATTGATGCCGCGCGAATTGAGATTGCATCGTGGCGCCGTCTATGATGCAGCCGCCAGCGAACGACGCGCCAAACGTCGCCCGGTCACGCCGATAGGTCACATGATGACCGGCGAAACTGGCCGATGATCGTGTCCGTCGGACAAAGGCGCGAACGTCTCCTGGCGGGTTGAACTTGCCTCCGTCACCCAGATCGTCTCGCTGCCCTGCTGTACGATCTCATCCGGTCCGCGCCGCTGAAGCGGCGACATCCCGGTTACGGCGATCAGCGCAGCGCGGTAACGCAAAAAGAGTTGGCGTCCTTGAAGCACAACTTCGTCGAACTTCCCGAGTGGTGCATAGAGGTGCGTGAAGGCCAGCGCATATCGCCGCCCCAGCCCCGGCTTATCGGGAATGTCATAGATCGAAATGTTGACCGGCCCATCCTAGCACGAAAGCGGTAAGCGCCCGCTGCCCGTCCAGTATCCCGGAGCATTGCCGTTCGGCGGCGGATCGCGCGGCCACACCGCCGGATGGGTGAGAAACAGCGTCATGCCAGGATCGAGCGTGAGGTTGAACACATGCTGCTGGTTGCCAAAACTGCCCGGCTGATAGTCGATTGTTGTGCTCATCGCGTAGTCGCGGGTGCGGTACGTGTAGGTATTGGCGCGCTGCAGCGCGACGCCGTTCACCGGAATATCGAGCAGCCAGCTGACTGCGGGCAGCACGCCGGGCACTTGCAAAACGCGGTAGTTCAACGGGCGAAGCGCTGCAAAATACGGATTGTCGAACAGCGCGTGCTCGCGAACGTAGGCAAGCGTCGGTGCGATGGCGCGGGGGTTGCTGAATGCCTCCATTCCCCACTGCGCCATTATGCGGCGATCTTCGGTCGACAGGCTTTCATCGTCGCCGAGTTCTGCAAGGTCCCGTCCCGCCGATGCGCGGATCGCGACATCCCCACCATCGTGCGCAATCGCCGCCAGCACCGGCGGCGTCCGATAGCTGCTTTGCAGGAAGTTGATCTCGATGCCCTCGGCCTCGCCGGTCACACCGTCGAATGCGTGGCGAATGACACGTCGTATGCTGGCATCGCCGAACTTCTTGTTGTTCTCGTACAGCCGGCCGCTCGCCGCAACGAACTCGCCATGTAGACTCTGGCTTGCGACATCGAACAGCAGAAGGTCGAGCACGATTGTCGCCTTCCTTCGGATTTCGCCGTCCCTCGCGAAGTCGATCAGGTTGGCCAGTGGTGCGATATCCTCGGCATAGTAGTGCGAATTCCACTCCGAGAACCCGAACCTCCAGCGCTGCTCCAGCCAGAACAGAATCCGCGCGCGCGCCGCATCGCGATGCGCCGCTCCGCTGCGCCTATCGGCAAACATCGCATCGGGATAACGCTGTCCCGCAAGATATTCGCTTGCCGCAAAAAGGATCTGGTGGTTTTCGCTCCAGTAGACCATGGCGTTGTCGCCCGGCTCGTCCATCCAGTAGCG
>DATAHD010000331.1:0-12791 GCA_036263395.1 Rhizomicrobium sp.
AGCGCCGGTCGAACCTAACCAAGCACGGTCTCGATTTCGCGCATATCATGGATTTCGACCCAGACACAGCGCTTACGGTTGAAGACACGCGTGGCAAGACCGATCCGAAGTTCGTCTATCGGGAGCCGCGTTATATCGCGATCGGATTGATGCGCTCGAAGCTGGTCGTGCTCGTCTACTCGAAGACCAGATCCGGCTGGCAGGTCATCAGTCTCAGGCCAGCGACGAAGCAGGAAGGACAGCTATGGCTCGGAAAGTGAAAGATAACGATGCACCGGAGATCACGGCAGAGTTGTTCGCCAAGATGCGGCCGATGAAGGAAGCAACGCCGGGCATGGTAGAGGCGATCAAAGCAGCGCGCGGCCGACCGAAGCTGGCCGATCCGAAGAAGGTGGTTTCTATCCGGCTGAGTGGCCCGGCATACAAGGCATGGGGCCGGCTGAACACATCGCAGCGGACTGTGCTTGTCAGCGCCTTGGAAGAGAAGATTCGGAAGGCCAAGACCTCTGCACCGGCGAAGCGAGCGCGAGCTTAAAGCGCAATCTTGAGACCCAACTGATACTCGCGCGGCGGGGCTGGGCTTAGCGCACGTGGGTCGCTCGCACCCGGCACTTCGCTGATTGGGACGTCGGCAGTCGGGGAGAAGCTGCCGAAGGTTTCGTAGGTTTTGTCGAACAGGTTGGTGACGGCGGCGAATAGCGTGACGTGTTCGACGATGTTGAAATGGCCGCCGAGGTCGAAGACGGCGTAGGGGGCGGTTTTTGGGTTTTCGTTGGACTCGTCGCCGCGCAACACGCGGCCGCTGGCGGCGCGCATAGATAAAGAGATTCCCCAGCGCTCTTGCGGGTGCCAGTCGACGGAGCCTTTCACGCTGTGCGCGGGGATGCCGGGCATGCGGTCGCCGGGGGTGACGAAGATGTTGCCACTCGCGTCGGCGAAGGGATTGTCCTCGCTGGAGAGCGTGAGCGGAGTCTCGAACGTCGCGTCGATGTAGGCGTAGGCGAGTGAGGCGGTAAAATCGTGTGTCTCGTAATTCGCGGCGGCTTCAAAGCCCTGGCGCCGCGTGGCGGCGACGTTCTGGAAATAGGCGCGGCCGAGCGTTGGGCTGGAGACGAAGATGATGTCGTTGCGCACGTTGGTGCGATAGAGCGCGGCCTGCCAGGTGAGTTTGCCGTCGCCGAGATCGCGGGCGCCGCGCGTGCCCACCTCGAACGTGCGGCCCACCACCTGCTTCAGATCCGGATCGTCGACGAAGAAGTTGGTGAGGCTGCACGGCGACAGCGGATCGGCGCAGGAGAGTTCAGCCGGCGTGGGCGTGCGGTTGGCCTCCGAATAACCGGCATAGAGCGTGATGTCTGGCGCGACGGTGGTGACGAAGCCAACGGCGGGGTTCAGGCGCGTGTAATCGTGATCGCCGTTGAGCGCGGTGCCGAGGCGGTCGCGCAGTGTGATCGCTGCATGATTGAGGCGCGCGCCGGCGGTGAGCGTGAGATCGTCGGTCACGTGGAACGCGCCGGTGACGTAAACGCCGGTATAGGTGTTGCGGCTTTTGAGGGCGACGGGTTCGATCGGGCCGCCGGGAATATCGACCACGACGCCGGGGCCGCCGAAGCCGCGGTCGGCGGTGAGTTCGCCGACTTCCGATGTCGCGCTGAACGCGGTGATGCCGCGGTCGTAGGCAGCGCCGATGGCGAGATCGGTGCGCTCCGTGTTGTGGGCGACTTGCAGTGTGAGGCCGCTCGCCGTCGTGGAGGTATTGGTGCGGTTGAGTTGGGCGTAGTCGCCGCCGCCTAGGAAATCGGGGATCGGATTGCCGAGTGTGTCGGTGACCGGCGTGCCGTCTTCGAGGCAGAGGTCGGGGCCGCAGGGTTCGATCTCGCTCGCATCGCCGTTGAGCGTGCGCTGGCGCAGGGCACCGAGATACGCGCTGGCATCGAAGGTGAAGGCGTCGCTGAGATCGCTGTGCGCGGTGAGGCCGCCCATCGCGAAACGGTTGAGCGTGGTGTCGGGCCAGGTGAAGACGGCGTGGCGATCGACGGCGAGCAGCTCCACCGGCGATGTGCCGCTGCCGGTGAGATCGTTGCTGGACCCCGTGGCCCAGAGATGCAGTTCGGTGCCACCGCTGCGCCAGCCGAGATCGGCGAAGGCCTGCCGCACGTTGGATGGCGAGTGGGCGCGCCAGCCGTCGTCGCTGAGCACGCGCGCGGCGCCATAATAAGAGAGTTTGCCGGTGTTGCCGCCGAACTCGCCTTCCGCATCGCGCGTGCCGTGCGAACCGGCGGACGCCTGTGCGTTGCCGCCGCCCGCGGTGAAGCCATTCTTGAAGGTGGCGCTGAGCGAACCGGCGATGGCGTTGAGGCCGAAGGCGGGGTTGGCGCCCTGTAGTGTGAGCGTGTCGACCGCGATGTCGGGCAACAGGTCGAAGTTCACCGTGTCGCCGAACAGCTGGTTGAAGCGCGCGCCGTTGGCATAGGCGGCGAGGCCCTGCGCATCGCCGGCGAGCGGCGAGGCTTCGAAGCCGCGATAGAAGAGATCGGGCTGGAACGCATTGTCCTGGGCGTTGCTGAGCGTGGCGCCAGCGAGATTGCGGTCGAGCGCGCCGAGGATGTCGGCGTTGCCGAAGCGGGTGAGATCGGCGGCGGTCACCGACTGCGTGGCGGTGGGGCCGTTCGCAGAGAGCGACAGCGGCGTCGCGGTGACGACGACGGTTTCGATGCGCGCGAAAGCCGGTGTCGCGATGAGGAGCGTGGTGAGGGAAACAAGGGCGGCGCGCATGGACATGCCTTCTGCCCTGTTTGGCGTGCAAGGCCAAGCAGCGCAGACCCTACACGGCGCGAGCAGGGATGCTAGAAGGCGGGATGGCCAAGACGACACCTGCCACCTTGATGCTGACGCACGCGAAGATCGCGTTCGATTTGCATCCGTATGACTACGATCCCGAGGCGGCGCGGGTGGGGATGCAGGCGGCGGAGGCGTTGGGGGTCGATCCGGATCAGACGTTCAAGACTTTGATGGCGGAGGCGGACGGCAAGGCGGTGTGCGTGGTCGTGCCCTCGCCGCGCGAAGTGAGCATGAAGAAGCTGGCCGCGACGTTCGGCGCCAAGGCGGCGGAGATGATGAAGCCGCCGAATGCCGAACGGCTGACCGGATATAAAGTCGGCGGCATCTCGCCGTTCGGGCAGCGCAAGGTTTCACCGACGGCGATTGATGAGACGGCGCAATTGTATGACCGCATCTATATCAATGCCGGGCAGCGCGGGTTGCTGCTGAGCATTGCGCCGGAGGACGCGCGACGCGTGCTGGACGCGGCGTTTGCGGATTTGATGGGATAACACTCTCGCACTTCGGTGTTTGCGGCGGCCCCCACCCGCGCGTGCTGTGCACGAACGACTCCGCAACAAGTGCGGAGCAGGCTCTCCCCACGATGAGGGAGGTGAACGCTGCGCGTCCATCGCATCTCCACCCCTGAGAATCTTTTGCAGATTCTTTTGCCCACGCGGGAATAGATCGCGCGCTGCGTCGTTGTCCATCGTCAATTCGGACATAGGAGCGAACATGAAGGTACAACATTGGATGAGCGGCGCCGCTGCTGCGGTGCTGGCGATCGGGCTTTCCGCGGGTGCGGCGTCGGCGCGCGAGCGCGGCGAGATCGAACGGCACCACGGCCGCGATGCCGTGGAGCATGTGGCGCGCGAAGCGGCACCGGCGCGGCATGGCGCCGATGACGGCGCGAACCACGACGTGGGCGAGCGTGGGCAACACCGCGGACGCGGTGGCGACAACACCTCTACCGACGACCGCGGGCAGCATCGCGGGCGCGGCGCCGACGATGGCGCCAATCACGACGCGAACGATGACCGTGCGGCGGCCGCACCGCGGCGCGGCGCAGACGATGGCGCCACACACGATGCGAAAGACGACAAGGGCGGCGGCAAAGGTGGACGTGGCCGCGGCGGCCGCGACGATGGTACAAACCACGCCTGAGTAGAAACCTGATCCCTGTCGCGAAAGGACCCGGAGCGCCACCCGCTTCGGGTCTTTTTGTTTGTGCTGTTACTCCGCGATCAATCCGTAGCCGTAGATTGCGTCGCGGCCAGGGGCGCCGAGGTCTTTGGCGCGTTTGCGCAGCGCTTCGATTGCGGCCTGGATTTTTGCGGCGTCCTGGGCGGAGAAACGGCGGGCGAGTGCACCTGCGACGACCGGTGCGGCGTAGGACGTTCCCGAGACCGTGGCCACAGTGGGCGGCGGGCGGTTGGTCGCCACATCGACGCCTTTCGCCGCGAACATGATGTAGTTGCCGCGATTGGCGAAGCGATAGACGTTGTCCGTCCTGTCGGTTGCGGTGACCGCGACGACGGCATCGTAGGCGGCGGGATAGGCCGGCGGCGCGGCGGGGCCATCATTGCCGGCAGCGGCGACGACGATTACGCCTTTGTCCTGCGCCACTTTCAACTCGTGTGCGATGACCGCGTTGGGCGGTCCGGACAGTGAGAGGTTGATCACCGGCGCACCCTGGGTGACGAGCCAGTCCACCGCCGCAGCAATCGCATCGGCAGTGGCCGCGGGTTTGCCCGAGCCATCGCGCGCGAAGACGTTGGCCGACATGAAGCGGACGCCGTGTCCGGCAACCAGAGACGCGACCATAGTGCCGTGCAGATCGGTGACGTCGTTGCCGGAGAAACTGCGGCGCGCGACCATCATATTGCCGAACGATGCGGCAGCCGGATCCACACCGGTGTCGATGACGCCGACGATGCCGCTGTTCTTGAGCGCCGCGGTTTTTTTGTTCGGCTTTGCCACTGGCTTGGCGACAGGCTTTGGCACGGGCTTGGCGGCGGGCCTGGGTACCGGCTTGACCGCAGCAGGCGCATCGCCGGTCGGACGATAGACGCCGTTGAGATCGATTGCCGGGCCGGGGACGGCGATACGCAGCTCCTGCAGCACGTCTTCGGGCGAGCGCGTGTCGGGCACGATAATGCGCGCGACCGAATTGCTGTCGGAGGTCATCGCATGTTCGCCGGTGACGATCGCACCATGCGCGCGCAGCGCGGCGATATCAGCCTGCGAACCGACGACGACAAGCTCGTGCGCGCGGTATTCGCGGCCGTCACGATCCTTTGCAAGATCGATGTGCACGCCATCGGATGACCCGGTGCTGCCGGAGGTCGCACTGGTGGCGGATTCGCTGGAGCCGCTGCTGCTGCTGCCGGAACTGCCCGACGAGTCTCCGCTGCCGCCGGAGCTCCCGCTGTTGCTGCCCGAACCGCTGTTGGAACTGTCGCCGCTGCCACCCGAGCTGCCGCTGTTGCTGCCAGAACCGCCCGAACCGCTGTTCGAGCCTGAGCCGCCACTGGAGCCGGAATCGCCGCTGCCACCGGAGCTGCCGCTGTTGCTGCCGGAGCCACTGTTCGAGCCAGGCCCGCGGCTCGAACCTGAACCGCCGCTGCCACTGTTGCTGCCGGAGCCTCCGCTTGAACCAGAATCGCCGCTGCCGCCGGAGCTGCCGCTGCTGCCGGAGCCGCCGCTCGAACCGGAGTCACCACTGCCACCCGAACCGCTGCCGCTTTCGGACGGACCCGTGCGGTCGGAGCTGCCTGACGAGCCGCTGCGATCGCTGCCGCCGGACGATCTGTCGGCGGTGTCGGACGAACTGGTGTGATCGACGGTCTCGCGGTCCGAACCACCCGATGTGCCGTGATCGCTGCTTCCGTGATCCGACGCACTGCTGCTGCCGTGATCGCTTCCGCCGCCATGATCGGATGCGGACGAACCGTGATCCGAGCTGCCGTGGTCCGATGCCGACGAGCCGTGATCGGTGCTGCCATGATCGGACGACGACGAGCCGCCGCCGCCATGGTCACCGCCGCCACTGTGATCGCTGCTGCCGTGCTCGGCCCAGGCGAAGGAACCGAAGAGGACGACGGGACCGGCTAGCGCGAGCGTCACCGCGACCGCACGCAGGTGCTGAAGAAATTGTTTCATGATGTCGACAAGCCCTCAGGGGCGGTGCCAGAATGAAATTCCAGCCCCGCGCTTTGGAATAAGCGATCCCTGTCTGTCGTTGTTATAGCAAGCGGATGAACGATCACCAAGATTTTCGTTCGAATCTCGCCGACCTGTTGCCGCAATTGCGGCGGTTTGCGCTGGCGTTGACGCGCTCCAAACACGACGCGGACGACCTCGTCCAGTCGGCGGTGGAGCGCGCCCTGACGCGCAGCGAACAGTGGACGCCGGATACGCGACTGGACAGCTGGGTGTACAAGATCATGCAGAACCTCTGGATCGATCAAAGGCGGCAGGCGGCGCGGCGCGAGACGTCGGCGATCGACACCGCCGAGCACATCACCGGCGATGACGGACGCGAAATCACGGAGAACCGGTTGATGGCGGGCCGCGCCAAACAGGCGTTCGATGCCCTGCCCGACGACCTGCGCGCGGCGGCGGTGCTGGTGATCGCGAACGGACTTTCTTATGCCGAAGCGGCAAAGACGCTGGACGTGCCGATCGGAACGATCATGAGCCGCGTGTCGCGCTCGCGCGCCGCCGTCATCAAAGCGCTGGAAGGACACTGAGCCGTGGCGAGCGAAACCTGGAGCGACGAGGACCTGTCGGCCTGGCTGGATGGCGAGATCACGGGCGCGCGCGGCGATGCGATCGCGCAGGCGGTCGAGAGCGATCCCGCGCTGGCAGCGCGGATCGAGAAGATGAGCGTGGCGAACGACGCGCTGCGCCTGGCGATTGCCGACGAACTGGGACCGGTACCGGTACAGCTGAGCAGCGCGGTGCGCGGCGAGGCGAACAATGTCGTCGCGTTCCGCAAGCGGGAACAGCCGGCGCCGCAGCGCGCCTGGATGCGCATGGCGGCGACCGTGCTGGTGGCTATCGCGGCAGGTGCCGGCGCCATGGCGCTGTTGCAGCCGCGCGGGCAGGACAACAGCGGCGGCGCGCTTGTCGTTGCGTCCAACGACGGGCTGGTCGCGAACAGCAAGCTCGGCGCAGCGCTCTCCGCGGCGTATAGCGGCGAACGTGCCGCCGTGGGCAGCAATGCCATTAAAGTGGCCGCGAGTTTCCGGGCCAGCGACGATCGCTTCTGCCGCCAGTTTCATGTCGACCTGAAGAACGGCGCAGCCGATGCGATTGCGTGCCGGACAGGCGGCGACTGGCAGATTGAAGGCTGGAGCAATGCGCCCAAGCAGAGCGGCGGGTACGAAACGGCCGGTGGACCGGACGATGCCGCGCTCAATGCCGTGACGGCGCGGCTGGGTACCAAGCAGATGCTGGACCGCGACGGCGAAGCGGCAGCGATCAAGCGGGGCTGGGCGCATTAGAGCCCGTCAGCGATAGCCGCCATCGGGCCGATAGGTGATGTAGAGGCCGATGTCGTTGGTGGCGGCGCCGCTGCTGAGGCCTTTGCTGGCGTCGAGCTGCAGCTTCCATTCCGATGCGATCTTGTAGGAAAGATAGATGCCGACGTCTTTGGGATCGGGCAGCGTCGCGGACGATGCGTTGCGGTATTCGTAGTAGGCGCCGACTTCGTAATAGGTCGCGAAGTCGTACCAGCCACCGAGACCAAACTGATAACCGTCCTTGCGGGCGAAGAATTTCGAGTCGCCGAGGAAGCGGCGGCCTGCGCTGACATAGAAACCGCCATCGCCCCAATCGCTGCCGAGTTCGAGATTGAGGATCTCGTCGGTGGCGCCGACGCCCAGGCCTTGCGCGCGATTGCCGGTCGGAAGTCGCAGGCGTGCGCCGAAATCGGCATAGAGCGGCGTGCCCCACATGTCCGATGTCGTGTAGTCGACACCGAGCGTGGTATCGCCGAGGCCGTTGCGATTGTCCGGCGGGATGGTAGCGCCAGTGGGATCGACACCGCCGCCGCTGCCGGCACCGCCGGCGCCGCCCCCGCCGCTGTCGTCGATCACCGCGACGTCGGCGGGACCGTGGATGTTGAGGAAGCCGGTCGACAGGCGGAACGACCAGTTGCCGAGAATCGCTTTGGCGGTGAGCGGCACGAAGAGCACGTTGGTGCCGACCGGCTCGCCATAGCGGCCGGTGGAATAGTCGGCGCCGGTGGTGAAGCGCCAGGACGGCTCCTCGGCACCGGCCAGCGAAGGCGCAAGCACGGCGAAGGCCGCGCCAAGCAGCGCGGCAAAGCGATGTTTCATGATGGTCCCCCGCATCGGCGTATAATCCCTTTATTATCGCGCGCGAAACCCCACGCCATGCGACCCCGCGCGCGAACGTCGTAAAACAACGTCGCGCCGGTGCGATTTATTCCGTGTCCGGCCGCACGCGCAGACAGGTTCACGCAACGGCCGGTTTTGACAGCCCCCGGGTTCCCCCCTGAAGCTGACAGCAGACGATAAAATACAGAGGACGACCAGGATGACATTGATCGAGCGCAAAACGGCGCGTGGGCTGGTGAGCGGAACTTGCGATACCAAGTTCCAGCAGGTGGCCGATGCCTTCATCGAGAACTTCGACAAGCGGGGCGAGATCGGGGCGGCGGTTTCCATCACGCTGGACGGCAAGACGGTGGTCGATCTTTGGGGTGGGCAGAAGACGGACGGCGGCGACGCGTGGGAGCGCGATACGGCGTGCATCGTGTTCTCGTGCACCAAGGGCGCGTCGGCGTTCTGTGCCCATATGGCGGCGGATCGCGGGCTGCTCGATTTCGATGCCAAGGTCGCCAGGTACTGGCCGGAGTTTGCCACCAACGGCAAGGAAGACGCTCTGGTGTCGATGATGATCGATCATTCGGTCGGCGTGCCGGGGGTGCGCGGCGATCTAAAGATGGGGGCGCCGTACGACTATCAATATATGTGCGATGCGCTGGCAGCAGAGGCGCCGTTCTGGAAGCCTGGCACGCGCAACGGCTATCACGGGCTGACGAGCGCGTGGACGGTGGGCGAGATGGTGCATCGTTCGACCGGCACGCGCATGGGCAAATATCTGGCGAGCGAGATCGCCGGGCCGCTGGGCATCGAGTTCTGGATGGGCTTGCCGGAGGAGCTGGAAAGCCGCGTGGCGCCGATCATTCCCTATCCGCCGGATGCGAAAGCGGCGTCGTCGCGCATCGCGCTGGCGATGATGGCGGATATGACGGGACCGACGGCGCGCTTCATGATGGGCGCGGGCGGGATGAATCCGAATTCGCGCGAGGCGCATGCGGCAGAGATCGGTTCGGCCACCGGCATTTCCAACGGACGCGGTCTGGCCGGTCTGTATGCGCCGTTGGCCAATGGCGGCGCGATGGGCGGCAAACAGTATGTCGGCAAGGATACGCTGACGCGGATGCAGAAGGTGTCTGTCGCGACGCATGAGGACGCGACGCTTGCGATCCCGACGCGGTTCTCGCTCGGCTACATGAAGTCGATGGACAACCGCAAACTCGACAACGCCGAGAACTGTTCGGTGGTGATGAGCGAGGCGGCATTCGGCCATGTCGGCGCCGGCGGCTCGCTGGGCTTTGCCGATCCGGAGTGCCGCATGAGTTTCGGCTACGCGATGAACAAGATGGGGCTCGGCATCCTGATGAACGACCGCGGCCAGAGCCTGGTCGACGCGGCGTACCGCTCGCTGGGCTATCGCACCGATGTGGGTGGCGTCTGGACGATGTGAGGCGCTAACGGATCAGCGTGACGTTCACGCCATGCGGGAGCGACTTCCAAACACGATCCGTCGTCAGAACTTCTGCTTCCTTGACGGTGGCCAGCGCAAGACAGGCGCGGTCACCGATGGAAAGGCCGCCTTTGACCGTCAAGCGTCGCAACTCCGCCGCGATCATAGCCTGCGCCTCGTCAAACGGCTCGACGGGGATACCAAGCGCACGGACCTGCTCCATCGCACGCTCAACAGGAGCGCCGCGCTCAACGCCTTTGGTCAAGACCTCAGCAAGGTTGACGATCGAGATAGCCACATCGGGTAGCGCGTCGCGCACAATATCTGCGCCCGGCTCAAGATTCAGAAGAGCCAATAACGCAGAAGCATCCAGGACGATCACTCTTTCGCCGCCTCGGCACGCCGCTCTGCTATCAATTCATCCGATAAGCTGGTGCGCGGCTCGCCCCGCTTCGGCGCGAACATCTTCTGCAGGCGCTTAAGCGCCGCTTCCGCTTGTGGCGAGAGTTTCGACGGCTTCAACGGAGAGAGTGGCTCCCTGACAGACTGCGCGGCAGGCTTGCCGACGGCGGCGCCAATAATAGCGCGTGCTTCCGCCTCCATACTGCGGCCGTTGAGCGCCGCCCTCTTTTTGAGCGCACGCTTTTCCTTGTCGGGAATATTGCGAATAGTGATCGTCGAGCCCATGCCGACGATGCTAGCATTATGCCAGCATCGATACAACGATGCTGATTGAGGTCTTCCGCGAAAGAAGAAGGGCTGGCGAAGGGATCGTTACGCCAGCCCTTTTTCCGTCCTAGAGCAGCACGTCTGTCGCGAGATCGACGTGGCCGTTCACGACGACCGTGAGATCGGCAAGGCCGTCGCCGTTGGTGTCGAACTGCGCCGTCGTGTGGTCCTTGACGCTGTCATAACCGAAGATCGCTTCGCCGGCCTGATCGTGGAAGTGATCGGTGACGGTGAAGGCGTCATCGCCTGCGGTGTTGCTGTCGGCATCGATGTGGCTGAAGTCGAGGCGATCTTCAGCGCTGGCGAAGCCGCGCACCTGGTCGGTCGAACCATCGACGCCATTGTCGTCGAAGGTGAAGGTGTCGAGGCCGTCATCGCCGTACATGATGTCGCTGCCGGCACCGCCATTGATGTCATCGTCGCCATTGCCGCCGTGGATGACGTCGTTGCCGGCGTCGCCGGACAGATCGTCGGCGCCATCGCCACCACTCATGTGGTCGATGCCGTCGTCGCCGTGCATCGTGTCGTCGCCCGCGCCGCCGGATATCCCGTCGTCGCCGGTGCCGCCGGACATATCGTCCGCGCCGTCGCCGCCCTTCATGTGATCGATGCCGTCGTCGCCGGTCATGGTGTCGTCGCCAAGGCCGCCGCTCATCGTGTCGTCGCCCGTGCCGCCCGACATGTGATCGATGCCGTCGTTGCCCGTCATACTGTCGTCGCCGGCATCGCCGGACATGCTGTCATCGCCGGCGCCGCCGCTTTCGACGTCGTTGCCGTCCTCGCCGTGCACGTCGTCGTTGCCCGTACCGCCACTCATATGGTCGATGCCGAGGCCGCCATGCTCGACGTCGTCACCGCTGCCACCGGCGAGTGTGTCGTCGCCGTCGTCGCCCGACAGATCGTCGGCGCCCGAGCCGCCCGACATATGGTCGTCGCCGGTGCCGCCGCTCATCGTATCGTTGCCGCTGTCGCCGGACAGATCGTCGTTGCCTTCGTCGCCGAACAGGTCGTCGTTTCCGCCACCGCCGTGAACGGTGTCGTTGCCGCCGCCGCCATGCATCGTGTCGTCGCTGCCGCCGCCAGTCAGGTTGTCGTCGCCGCCCGTGTCGTCGGCGCCGCCCTTGGGCGAGAGACCGGACAGGACAGAGGCGGCTTCCGACAGGATATCGCCGCGGACGTGATGGGTGGTTTGTGTGCGCATGAGAGTTGCCCCTTTCAAGGATTTTCCGAATGACGTGGGACAACGACGGCCGGCGCGGAATCATTCCCGCGTTCATGCAACTTTTTTTGCTGGTGGCGGCTTATGCGTGCGGTGCAGGGGCGGCCTGTCCGGTGCGTCACATATAAGAAGCATGGGCAACGGCCGCGGCAGGGCGGCTGCCTTACGGGGTTGTTAACCCGTAACGTCTTGAAGTTGCCGCAGTTTTGGGTGACCTAGGCGGCATGGGCGAATTTCAGAGATTTATCAACGGCATCGGCCGTTCGCTGTATCGCAACCGCGAGACCATCGCGAAATGGACGGCGCGGATCACGCTGGTTCTGGCGCTGCCGCTGGCGGCGATTGCGCTGTTTCCGATCATTCTGCAGACCATTGCGCCAACGATCAGCAACACGGAGGACCTTTACTCCGTCAATCGTCCGGTGGCGTTTACCTTCCTGGATTCCGGCGGCAACGAGGTCGGGCATCGCGGCGCGATCGTCGGCAAGCGGTTGAAGCTGGAGGATATGCCGGCGTATCTGCCGGCCGCGTTCATCGCGATGGAAGACCGGCGGTTCTATTCGCACAACGGCATCGACATGCGCGGCCTGATGCGCGCTATGTATACAAACTTCCGTGCCGGGCATGTGGTGGCGGGCGGTTCGACGATCACGCAGCAGACGGCGAAGATCGTCTACACCAGCCAGGAGCGCACCATGGCGCGCAAGCTGTCCGAGTTGATGGACGCGGCGAGCCTTGAGAAATCGCTGAGCAAGAAAGAGATCCTGGAGCTCTATCTCAACCGCATCTATCTCGGCGCCGGCGCGTATGGCGTGGATGGCGCGGCGCATGTCTATTTCGGCAAGAGCGCGAAGGACCTGACCCTGCCGGAAGCAGCGATGCTGGCGACGCTGACGCGCGCGCCGAGCGTGTTCACGCCGCGGCGCGATCTGGCGCGGGCGCAGGAGCGGGCACAGATCGTTCTGCGGACGATGTACGCGAGCGACTTCATCACGCGCGCCGATGCGGAGGAGGCGATGGCGCATCCGGCGGTGATCACCGACCGCACGGCGACGGACAGCCGCAACTACTTCTTCGATACCGCGGCGGACGAAGCGCGCACACTTCTGACCAAGGATGGGCAATCGCTGAACGCCGACCTTGTGGTGCACACGACGCTGGAGCCGAAGATTCAGGAAGCGGCACGCAGTGCGGCGGTGCGCACGATCCGCAAGCGCGGCCG
>DATAHD010000332.1:0-1554 GCA_036263395.1 Rhizomicrobium sp.
GCGCCAAGATCGCGCGCTGGATGAAGACGTACGTCCGCGTCGTCGCGGTGCAGGGCACGATGCAGGTGGCGATCATCGTGGTGATGTCGAAATTCGCGACGGGGTTCTAGCGGCGCGGCGGCCACCGCCGGCCTGCCTTCAGAATCGCATCAGGTCTTTTGCCACCACGACTTCGCCGGAAAAGTGCTTCTTCACCTCCGGCACGAAGCGCTCATAATCGTCGTTCTCGGTCACCGTCAGCAGGAGATGCGTCAGCACCACCTTCTTGACGCCGGCCCGCGCCGCCAGTTTGCCGACTTCTTCGGGCGTGAGGTGCTCTTCGGTCAGGTGGCGCATGAAGGCGGTCTGTTGCTCGGGCGACATGCCCTGCCATGACCCGTTCCTGATCAGCACCTGTTTTACGTCGTCCGCCGAGCCCACCTCGGACACCAGGATGTCGGCGCCCTTCGCAAGGTCGGCAACAGCGTCGCTGGGCCCGGTGTCGCCGGTGAACACGATCACGCGGTCGGGCGTCTCGAACCGGTAGGCGTAGGATTTGTACTTGCCGAAATAGGGCGAGCCCTCGGGGATGTGGAAATGCGTGTTCTCGGCGGCCGTCACGCGGACCTTGTCATCGCTGTAGACCGCTCCGGTGCCGGCGTCGTGACCGACGAACACGTTTGCCAGCGGCGTGCGGCGGCCCTCGATCCAGCGTATTTCCGCGTTCACCGTGAAATACTGTTTTGCGCCGGCGACGAGCGCAGCGGTGCCGGGCGGACCGTAGACGTCGATCGGGTCGCGCCGCTGGAAGTCCCACGACACCGACAGGAGTGTCGCCAGTCCGGCCGTATGGTCGTCGTGGTCGTGGGTGATGAAGACCTTTCCGATTTTGCGGAAGTCCGCGTTCGCCTGGGCGAGGCGGCGAAGCACGCCGTCGCCCGCATCGATCAGGTAATACGTCCCGTCGACGATGAGCAGATTCGACGACTGCGCGCGGTCCTTGCTCGGGATCGGTCCGCCGCGCGTGCCGAGCGTGATGAGTTGGGTGTGGCCCGGCGCCTGCGCCGCGGCACCGCCGGCAGCAATGCCGCCGGTCAATGCCAGCATGAGCGGAAAGATGACCCAGACAGATCGACGCATGACACCCCCCGACCGGTTGATCCGACGCCATTTCGCGACCGCGGGATTGTGCCCTAACCCGCGAGCCGCGGGATAAATTGCGGATAAATTGCGTGAGTTGGCCGGACCGGAGGGCAGGCAGGCACGGCGCGCCCACGCGCACATCCCGGCGTTGCGCGCGGCCCGCCCTTCAATTGCGCCAGATCAAGGGCCGCCTCCCTCCGACGCCTAGCCTCGTTGCGAACGGATGCCACCGGGGGCGACCATGCCGACACAGATTCGCTCGCTTGCACTGACCATCGCCATTCTCTGGACCGGCCACAGCGCGGCCCTTGCGCAGGACAGCACCATCGTGTCCGCCGGCGCAGTCGAGTTCTTCAATTCCTGCTCGGCCTGCCATGGCACCGACGCGCGCGGCAGCGGTCCGATTGCCAATTCGCTGAAGGTCAAGCCGGC
>DATAHD010000333.1:0-13553 GCA_036263395.1 Rhizomicrobium sp.
GACGACCGCATCAATCCGCCCGGCACCGTAAAACGCATCGCCGCGCGCTACCGCGATCAGGCCACCTACGAAGAAGCCCCAGGCCACAGCCACTGGCTGATCGGTGAAGCGGGATGGGAGAAGGTTGCGAAGACGGCGCTCGACTGGATCGACGCGTAATAGCGCTAAGTCCCGCCCGCCTTCTTAAAATCGGAGAGGAAGGATTTGAGGGTGTCTACGCTCGCGATCTGGGCGGCGGCGTCTTTGAAGGCCATGCCTTGGGTGTCGATCTTTTGCGTCACCACGTTGAAGGCGCTCGCGTCGGGTGTCGTTTTCATCTTCGGCAGGAAGTTGGTGCGCAGGCGGTCGAGGCTCGTCTGGTCGCTAGCGAGCGAATAGGCGACCGCGGCGCGCATCACGGTATTGCGCTCGAGGCCCGTCAGCGGCGCGGCATCGCTGAAGCGGCTGCCGAGTTGCTGTTCGGCGGACTGGCCTGCGACGGCCCAGTTGCCGCTCTGCCAGTAGATTTCGGCGCGCAGTTCGGCGGCATCGGATGTGGGATCGTCGGCGATCATGTCGATCGCCTGATCCCAGCGCTTGAGGCCGGCGAGGGCGCGCGCTTCGAGCAGCATGCGCTGGTGGTTCACGTCATCCGGCAGGCCGGAGATGCGCGTGGCCGCGAGAATGCTGAGTGCGTCCTCCGCTTTCTTGTCCATCAGATAGACGGTGGCGAGGCGGGTAGCGACCTGCGAGCGGGCCATGCCGTCGAGGCGCTTGTCGATCTGATATTTGAGCAGGTCTTCGGCCGGGCCGAGCAGATCGACGGCGACGAGGCGGTCGGACATGCGGCGGATCATGTCGTCGCCGGCCGGACCGATCGGTGTCAGGTCGATGAAGTCGTAGAACAGCGCGAGCGACTGGATCGGCGGCAGCTTGTCGGCCTTGCCGTTGATGAAGAGATCTTCGAAGGCGTTGCGCATATCGTCCTGCGCTTCGCGGCCGGCGTCGTCGTCCGGGAAGTATTGCGTCGCGACGCGCAGGATGCGCAGGCCGTCGCGCCAGTCCTGCTTGCCGAAATAGAACTGCGCCAGCTTGCGCAACGTGGCGAGCTCGAGCGCATCGCCGCGCCAGCGGAAGCGCAGACGCTCCAGCCGGTCGATCGCCTGCTCGCGGGTGATCTCGCCGTCGGCGAGTTCGGAGTCGGTGCGATAGTACACCGCCTGTGCGGAGTCGTACGGGTTGCTGCCCTTCTCGACCGCGGCGAAGAGCAACGCGGCGTCGCGCGTGCGGCCTTCCTGGGCGTAGAGGCGGGCGCGGATCAACTCGCTGTCGAGCAACAGATCGTCCGGCACATGGTGCGGCAGGTGCTGCATCGTGGCATCGGCGGATTCGACATGGCCGGTCGAGAGCAGCACGTCGGCCTGCGCGAGGCGGTAGCGGGTCTGCCAGTAGGCAGGATACTGATCGACGATCGTGCCCGCGAGCGTGAACGCGTCGCGTGCGTCGTTCCAGTTCTTGAGCCCGGTCTCGGTCAGCGCGCGCCAGAATGCGGCGTTGCGGTCGCCGGCGAAGAGGTCGGCGGAGAGATCGTTATGGGCGTCCTTGTAGCGGCCCATCATGTAGTTCGCGGCGGCGCGCATGGTCAGAAGCTGGGGATCCTGCGCGAGGGTCGGGTCCTGCTTCTGGATGGTGCGGATCAGGCCGAGGGTTTCGGCGGCGAGGCGATGGGCGAGGAAGAAGCGGGCGAGCTGCAGGCGGGCGCCGTTGGCTTCGTCGGCGCCGAGCACCGCGACCTGGCGCATGAGGCTGCGCTGCTGTTCGAGGAAGTCCTTGTCGTCGCCGCGGGCCCAGCCGCCGAGGTCGAGGAAGGTCGGGCCGCGCATGCGATCGCTGGCGAGCAGCATCGCCGGGCCACCGGCGAGCGGTGAGTTCTGTGGTGTCAGCGAGAGGCCGTCGCGGCGGGTGATGACGACGCGCGAGTCCGAGGTCGTGACGCTGAGATCGTCGACATAGGAATCGACGGCGAGGCCGGAGGCGCTTTGCAGGACCGAGAATTCAAGATTGTCGCGCGGCTGCAGCACGGCGCGCTCCGGCGTGCCGGGCACGACCATCAGGGTGTCGCCGACATCGGGATCGTTGACGTAGATCGTGTGCGTGGCGCCCGGAACGGTCGTCGTCAGCGACTGGTGCGTTGGATCGGTGCCGCGGGTGAACTCCATCGCCGGCGCACGGATCTGTGCGTCGGGAGCAATCTGCACTTCGATGCCGGTACCGATGCCATGCACCGTGACGTTCATCGGCGTCTTCAGTGCGATGCGCAGAACGGACGCGCCGTTGACGGTGCTGTTGTCCACCGCATCTGGAAGATTGCCGAGGCTTAGCTTGAGGGCGTTGCCGTCGATCTTGGGCGCGCCATCGACGACGATCCACGCCGTCAAACCGCGCATGAACACGGCGGCGGTCGGTGACTTCGCGAAGGTGATGGTCGCGCCATCCTTGGTGCGCTGCGCGGTGACATCGGTCGGAACCGGTGCGGCGGGCGGTGCGGCTTTCGGATCGGGCTTCGCTGGTTCGGGCGCGGCCGGTTTGCCGTTCAGCTTGGCGGCCGTGTCGGCGATGACCTGTGCCTGCGTCAGCGGTTTGGGTGGTTGCTGTGTCTGCGCTTGTGCTGCCGGAGCATGGGCGTTTGGTGCCGGCGCATGCGCGTTCGGCGCCGCTGCCGCCGGTGTGATCGGGTCGTCGTGTTTGCCGGCCTTCGCGGCGTCGACGTCTGTTGTGGGCAGTGCTGCCAGCGCGACAGGCTTGCTTTTCTTGCCGTTGTCGGCCGGCGGTGTGTAGGTGTCGGCATCGGCGGTCGGCGAAGCGACGTCGATCACGACATGCGTGCCGTCGCGAAAGTCGTGCGTGCGCGAACCGGGATCGACGGCGAGCGTCACGGCGATGCCGCGGCCTTCGATGTGCCAGTCACCCGCTTTCACCCATGGCGGTGCGATACGCGTGAGCGGTGCGAAATCCGGTTTGCCCAGTCCGGCGAAGTGGACGGTGAGCGTGTCTTTCGTGCGCGAGAGCGTGTAGTTGACGTTCTGCGGCCAGTCGAACACGACGCGGCTAAAGTTCTGATAGAGGCCGGCGCGAACCTTGAGCGCGCTGAGCGTTGACGGATCGACCGGGCCGGGCGGCTTTGGCGGCGGCGGCAGATCGGGCGGCGTGCCCGCGAAGGTCGTGGGCGCGAGATCGACGGCGTATTGCTTGCCGGACGTGCTCACATGCAGCTTCGCGGCCTGGCTCAGAACAAGGCGCAGCGTCTTGTGATCCGGATCGATGCGCGCGTTGCTGATGAGTGCGGGCGCTTGTGCCTGCAGCCTTGCGGGATCGACGCTGATGGCACGATCGAAGGCGATGGTGACGACGTTGCCGTTGATCGTTGCCGTACCTTTTGAGAAGGGCTCGGTCGAAAACAGCATGCGCGCGAAGCCACCCTGCAACTGCACCGTGACGTTATCGGCGGCGTGCGCGGACAGCGGGGCAAGCGCGCACGCGAAAGCGATCGCCGCGAAGAGGCGATGCTTCAGAGAGGAAGGCGCGCGGGTCGACACGATGAGATTATCCGGCCTGCTGATTTAAGCGTTGGTGAACCATGCTCAACCGCCAGACTTCGGCGTTGCCGCCGGCGGGCTCTGGGCGGGTGGGCTTTGTGCCGGCGGCGTGGCGGCAGCCGTTTGTGCGGCTGGCGGTGCGGCCGCGGCCTGCTGCTGATCGTGCGCCGCCGGTGTCGTCGCGGGTGTTGCGGCCGGTGCAGCGGCGGCCTGCTTCGTTGTGGGTGCGGTCGTCGGCTTCGCGGCTGGCGCAGTGTGTTTCGCCGGCGCCTTGGCAGCTGCGTGCTTCGCAGGCGGCGTGGCCGCGGGCTTCGGTGCGGGCGGTGCGGCCGGCGGCGTTGCGTCGGCCAGCTTTGTGGCAGGCGTTTCCGCGGCCGGCGGCTGGCCCGCCGGCAATGTGGTGTTTGCCGCCGATGCACCCGAGGGCGCAGCACCAGTGCCATCCGGCGCGGGAGCGGCTGGTGCTGGCGGCGGCGTTACGGCCGGCGGCGTGACCTTCAGACGGTTGGCGAGCTTCAGGGTGAGCTTCTGCGCCTGATCGGACTGCATGGCGGAGAGAACCGGCGCGAGCACGTCGGGCTTCATCTGCTGTGCAACGGCGATGCGGACATCTTCGTCGAGGGTGTCGAAGATGCGGGCGGCATCGCGCGGCTTCATCGCGGAATAGGTCTTCACGAGCGAGGCGATCTGCTTCTGCTCTTCGGCGTCGCGCTGGCCGAGCAGCTTCTGGATCTCGGCCTGCAGCGCCTGCAACTCGCTGATCTTGGTATCGACACGATGTTCGGCTGCGGAAATGACGTTCTGGCGCATCGCCAGTTCCTGCTCGCGCTCGTCGAGCTGCTTGCGGCGCTTGGTGAGGCTGGTCAGCACGTCAACTTCGGAGGCGCTGTCATTCTCGCTGTCGTCGGCAGCCGGATCGTTGGCATAGGAGGCGGGCTCGCCCGCGTTCTGTTCGGTCGGCACGGCTGCGCCGGCGCCTTCGGCCTGCGCCTCGCGCATGATGCCAAAGCCTTTCACCGTCAGCAGCACGAAGCCGACGACGATGACAAGCGGCAGAAGGCGGATGCGGCGCAGGATAGCGTTCACCGGACAGTCCTCAACGCTTCAAGACGGTTCATCACGCCGGCCGACGGCAGCGGCATGGCGCCTTTCGGGGACGGGGTCGCGCGGTCCATGCGGTCGGCGATGCGATCGCCGGACGAGACGAGCAGCGCCAGTTCATCGGCGATAGCGCGCGCTTTGGTAAGGCGGTCATCAAGCTGTTCGGCCGCTTCGGCGCCGGCGCTCTTCAGATGGCGCATCGAGGCGGCGGCGGCGGTGATCGCGGTGTTCAGGTTGGCGAAGGTTTCCTTCAGGCCGTCCTGCCCCTTGCGCAGCGCGGCGAGGCGGCGCTCCAGCAGGATGCAGTAAACCAGCGTCGCGGCGAGAAGGCCCGTCAGCAGAAGCTCGATACCGGAGGCGAGGGTGAGGTGCATGGAAGCGTTCCTTTTTAGAGCGCGCGGGATGCGTCGGTGCGTTCGATGGCTTCATCGACACGCACGGCGACCGATGAGCCGACGCGACCCATACGGCCCTTGAGCAGAGGCACGCCACCGCAGCGCATCTCGATCTTCGATTCCGGCGTGGCGTTCAGCATGATGGTTTCGCCGACCTGCCAGTCGCGGACGCGCTGGAGCGGCATGGTCTGTTCGTCGAGGATCGCGTCGATGTCGACGCGGGTGGCCCACAGTTCGGTGGCCAGATGGCTTTCCCAGATCGAGTCGCGGCCGAACTTTTCGCCCATGAACTGCTGCAGCAGCAGTTTGCGGATCGGCTCGAGCGTTGCGTAGGGCAGCAGCAATTCAGTGCGTCCGCCGCGATCTTCCATGTCGATGCGCAGCTTCACCAGGATAGCGGCGTTGGCGGGGCGCGCGATGGCAGCGAAGCGCGGATTGGTCTCGAGACGGTCGAGCGTGAAGTTGACCGGGGCGAGCGGTTCGAACGCCTGCATCATGTCCTGCATGATCACTTCGATCATGCGCTGGACGAGCGTGCGCTCGATGGTGGTGTAGGGACGGCCTTCGATGCGCATCGCGGAGGTGCCGCGGCGGCCGCCGAGGAGCACGTCCACGATCGAATAGATCAGGTTCGAGTCGACGGTGAAGAGGCCGTAGTTGTCGAGCTGTTCGGCGCGGAACACCGCCAGGATCGCCGGCAGCGGGATCGAGTTCAGGTAGTCGCCGAAGCGGATCGAGGTGATGTTGTCGAGACTGACTTCGACGTTGTCCGAGGTGAAGTTGCGCAGGCTCGTCGTCATCAACCGCACCAGGCGGTCGAAGACGATTTCGAGCATCGGCAGGCGTTCGTAGGAGACCAGCGCCGAATTGACGATGGCGCGAACGCCGCTTTTGTCTTCCAGCGAGTCGTCGGTGACGTCGAAGCCGAGAAGGCTGTCGATCTCATCCTGGTTGAGGATGCGCTCGCTCTTCAGGGCGCCATCGGCGCCTTCGTCGGCTGCCTGATTGTCGAGTTCGGTGTTTTCGTCGGCCATCGTCGCTGCTTTCCGTTACTGCACGATCATGTCTTTGAGCAGTACGTCTTTGACCTTGTAGGGCTGGGCCGCGAGATTGATGCGGCGGAGCAGCTCTTCCTTGATGCGCAGCACGCCCATCGAGCCTTTGAGGTCGTCGACGCGCAGTTCGCGCAGATAGGCCTGGAACTGGTCGATCACGCGCGGCATCACCGCCTGCAGACCGGCTTTCTCTTCCTCGTGTTCGATCTCGAGGCTGATGCCGAGCTTCAGATAGGCGGGCGAACCGTCCACCGTCTGGATGTTCACGATGATGTCGGGAATTTCGTAGAACGCGATGGTCGGCGGCACGATCGGAACGTGCTCTTCGCCGGCGGTTTCCTCACCCGGCTTGGGCTCGGGCGCGCTCATGAAGAAGAAGTAGTAGGCGCCACCGCCGCCGCCGAGCAGCAGCAGCAGAAGGACGCCGGCACTGATCATCATCTTGAGCTTGCTGCCGAACAGCATGCCCATGATGCCCTTCTTTTCCTTCGGCGCTTCGCCTTCGGGTGCAGCTTCGGTGTCGTTGCTCATGCGCGTGTCCCACAGGTGCGGGCCGGACGGATGTCCCAGCCGCAACACTGCGCCACGTTAGGTGCGCATGGTTAAGAGGCGGTTCAAATTCGGTATCCAAATCCTTAACGCGAGCACTTTGCCCGGCATTTTCTGCCGCATCACCGGATCAGGCCCAGCATCTTCACCCTGAAAAGTGAGGGAATGCTTGCCTTTCGTGCTGGCACGGCCGCTGCAGATGGCAAAGGGCCGGACCAGAAAGGATCCCGCACCATGGATAATACGCTCCTCGTCAGTCTGTCGCATCAGCTTGCGTCGTATCGCTCGATGGACGTGATCGCGAACAATCTGGCCAACGTCTCCACCCCCGCGTTCAAGCGCGAAGCGGTGCAGTTCCAGGAATATGTCAGCCAGTTGCCGAAGGCCGAAGGCGAAACCGCCGGTCAGCGCGTCAGTTTCGTGCAGGACCGCGGCGTCGTGCGCGACTTGGGTGAAGGCAAGTTCGAAACGACCAATGCGCCGTTCGACGTTGCCATCAGCGGCCAGGGCTACTTCGTCGTCTCCACGCCGAACGGCGACCGCTACACCCGCAACGGCCACTTCTCGCTGGACGCCGACGGCAAGCTGATCACCGAGGACGGCAACACCGTTCAGGGCGACGGCGGCGAGATCAACATCCAGCCGGATGCCGGTGCGATCACCATCGCGCAGGACGGCACCGTGAGCGGCGCGCAGGGCCAGATCGGCAAGCTGCGGCTCGTCAATTTCGCCAACGAGCGCCAGATGAAGAAGGAAGGCGGCAGCCTTTATTCGACGGCGGAAGCGCCACAGGCCGCCGACACGTCCACCAGGCTGACGCAGGGCATGATCGAAACCTCGAACGTCCAGCCGGTCGTCGAGATCAGCCACATGATCGAGGTGATGCGCGCCTATCAGGCGACGTCAAACCTTTCCCAGTCCCACGAAGATCTCATGCGCAGGGCCATCGACAGGCTTGGCGCCACGCCGAATTAGGAGCGACTGAGCCATGCGAGCTTTGAGCATCGCCGCCACCGGAATGCTGGCGCAACAGACCAACGTCGAAGTGATCGCGAACAATCTCGCGAACATGAACACGGCCGGTTACAAGCGCCAGCGCGCGGAGTTCCAGGACCTTCTCTACCAGAACATTCAGCAGGTCGGCGCGCAGTCTTCGGACTCCGGCACGGTGATCCCGTCCGGTATCCAGCTTGGCGCCGGTGTGCGGACTTCGGCCGTCTATCGCGTGACGAGCCAGGGCGACATGCAGACGACCTCCAACCCCTACGACGTCGCCGTCGAAGGGCCGGGCTACTTCCGCATCACGCAGCCGGACGGCACCGACGCCTACACCCGCGCCGGTAACTTCGCGCTGTCGCCGGAAGGCCAGATCGTCACCGACAAGGGCTACACCGTGGCGCCGGGCATCGCGGTGCCAGCCAATGCGCTGTCGGTGTCGGTCAATTCGCAGGGCCAGGTTTCGGCGACGGTGCCGGGACAGACCACGCCGCAGGTGCTGGGCCAGTTCGAGCTGGTGCGCTTTCCGAACGACTCCGGCCTCAACGCCATCGGCGACAACCTTTTCCTCGAGACGCCCTCTTCGGGTGCACCGCAGTCCGGCGTTCCGGGATCGACCGGCTACGGCACGATCATCCAGGGCTTCCTCGAGACCTCGAACGTCAACCCGGTGGAAGAGATCACCTCGCTGATCACGGCGCAGCGCGCCTACGAGATGAACTCCAAGGTGATCACCGCCGCCGACGAGATGCTGCAACAAACCGCAAGACTGGGAGGCGGCTGATGATGTTCCGCTTTAATGTGATTTTCGCCGTGCTGCTGCTCGCAGCCCCGCTCCTGATCGGTCCGGCGCTCGCCGACGGACAGCTGCGTGTCGTCGTGCCGTCGCACGACATCATGCGCGGCCAGACGATGGGCGACAGCGATCTCGCCTATCAGATGGTCGCCAGCGCGCAGCCCGGCGTGGTGACGTCGATGAACGATCTCTCCGGCATGGAAGCGCGCCGTTACCTGCGCGCGGGTGAGACGGTGCGGGCCGACGATGTGCGCCATCCGGTGGTGGTTGCGAAAGGCAGCCTCGTCACCATGACCTTCGAAGCGCCCGGCATCATGCTGACCGCGACCGGCAAGGCGATGAGCGAAGGTGGCGTCGGCGAGACGGTCACCGTCGTCAATCCGGTGTCCTATCGCCAGATCATCTGCACCGTGACCGGTCCCGGCATGGTGCGCGCCAACAACATGGGCATCAGCCTGCCGGGCGGCATGCTGGCGCAGAACAACACCGCTTCCATCAACCCGATCACGCGCTAACAGGACCTCGCCATGAAGAAACTCGCACTCTTCGCACTTGCTGCTGCAACGCTTGGCGGCTGCAGCACGATGGATCGGCTCGAGAACATCGGCAAAGCGCCCGATCTGGCGCCGATCCAGACGCAGGTCGCGATCCCGGCCGCACCGGCGCCGGCTGCCGGTCAGATCGCCATGACGGCGACACCGCCGCCGACCTATCCGACAAACTCGCTCTGGCAGCAGGACGCGCGCAGCTTCTTCCACGATCCGCGCGCCAGCCGGATCGGCGATCTGCTGACCGTCAATGTGTCGGTGGCCGATGCCGCGCAGATCCAGGACACGACACAGCGCTCGCGGACCAACAGCGACAACGCAAATCTGACCAACTTCTTCGGCCTCGACAAAGCTATCACGAGCGCCGGCGCCGATCCGAGCAGCCTGGTGAAGATGGGCTCTGCCACATCGAATGTCGGCGCTGGTTCGGTCAACCGATCGGAGACGATCAACCTCACGCTCGCCGCCGTGGTGGCACAGGTTCTGCCGAACGGCAACCTGATCATCACCGGCCATCAGCAGGTGCGCGTGAACAACGAACTGCGCGATCTGTCGATCGGCGGCATCGTGCGGCCGGAAGACATTACCAACGCGAACACCATCGACCTGGCGCAGATCGCCGAGGCGCGCGTGTCGTACGGTGGCAAGGGCCAGATCACCGATGTGCAGCAGCCGCGGCTGGGTTCGCAGCTCTACGACATCCTGATGCCGTTCTGAGTTTCAGGGCTGAGTTTGAAGGCTTCCACCTTAATGGTGGAGGGGCTAGGGGCAGCCGGCCGGGTTCGAAAGAAGCCGGCCGAGCTCGTTTCGCAGCAGACGAAGCGCAAAAGAAAACGGCCGGGTCGCAAAACCCGGCCGTGAATCTTTTTTGTTGTGCGAAGCCCTTTAGTCGTCGCGATAGACTTTCTCGCGGCGCTCATGACGCTCCTGCGCTTCCAGCGACAGCGTCGCGATCGGACGCGCGTCGAGGCGTTTGAGGGCGATCGGTTCGCCTGTCTCTTCGCAGAAACCGTACGATCCATCGTCGATGCGGCGGAGCGCCGAATCGATCTTGGCGATCAGCTTGCGCTGACGGTCGCGGGTGCGCAGTTCGAGTTGACGTTCGGCTTCGGTCGAAGCGCGATCGGCAAGATCGGCATGCGGTACGGTTTCGGCCTGCAGGTTCTGGATCGTCTCGCGGCTTTCGCGAAGGATCTCATCTTTCCACTGATTGAGCTTGCGCCGGAAGTACTCGCGCTGGCGCTCATTCATAAAGGGTTCATTCTCCAGCGGCCGGTAACCGGCCGGAAGCTCGATACCCATGCACACTCCCTATGGTGAAGACAGCCCGCTCACGTTTAGAGCGCGCGGGTTATAGCCGCGCGCTCCATACGGTTCAATCGGTGATCGGCGATAGACCTAACGCGGCAGCTCAACTGCCAACAGGTTAGGCAGCTTGTCATTTGTTGCGCGGAACCGGACCCAGTCGACCAGCGCCGCAAGCGCGGCGAGTCCGAGATAGGCGGCGAGTGCCGTGTGCGCTTCGTCGAGCGGCGAGGCTGGCGCCGGACCGAACGCTGTGAAGAGCTCGATCCCCGTCAAAACCGCCACGAAACCCCACAAAGCAGCGGCGCCGGTACGGCTGGAGGGAAAGTTGCGGGCGTAGAGAACGGCACCACCCCACAGGCTCGCGAGTTCGAGCGGCAGACTGATCGCCGGGAAGTTCCAGAGCCCGAAGCCGACTTTCAGCGTGTCGCCGATCAGCGGCATGTCGGGAACATGAACGATCAGATCGAGAAGCCAGTGCGAGAACACCGCGCCTGCGGTGATCCAGAACACCGTGCGGCGATCCTCACGCAAGGCCCAGGCGCAGACCGCACCGAAGATCGCCGATAGCGCGAGGGCGCCAAGCACGCTGTGCGTGTATGGCATGTAATAGAGATCGAGAGAATTGGCTTTTGTGATGCCGGGCGTGATGCGCAGCTTCTCAATGCCGAGCATCACGAGGATGCTCCACACCACGTCGAGGAACTGCACCGCGATGAACAGCACCGCGAGCGGGATAGGTTTGCGTTTTGCGGCGAGCGAAACGCCGTAGTGGCCGATGAACATGACAGTCTCTCCTTTGAATCGGTTTCAGATGGTGGCGGGCTTGCGGCCGATGCGGCCGAGATGGGTGTCGGCAAAGCCGGTCGCGTATTTGAGGCCATAGCCGAGCGCGCGATCGAACCCGACATGGGCGAGCCAGATGAGCGCGATGGCGACAGCAAGCGGCTGAGCGATGAGCACCGCCGCGAGCCCGAGCGCCAGCGGGCCGGGGGTCGAGTGCATCGCGTTGTAGGCCGCCGCGCCGGCGCGCGGGCCGAACAGGAACGCGATGAAGCTGAGATCGGGGACGAGGAACAGGATAGCGAACAGCTTCCAGTCGCCGCCGGTCATCGCAAAAGCGGTCACCGCTGCGGTGAGAAGGGCAAGCCCCTCAAGCCGGAGCATTCTGCAGACACCGCCGCTGACGGCATGAAGTTCGGACATGGCTCTTTCCTCATTTGATGGGAAGAGAATGGGCGCGGACCGGATAAACGGGAATTGCCGAAGCGTGTTGAGTAGCTATACGTTTTTATATGGCCATCGCGTGGGACCATTATCGCTCGTTTCTTGCCGTGGTGCGGGAGGGCTCGCTGTCGGCGGCGGCGCGGGTGCTGGGGCTGACGCAGCCGACCCTCGGCCGGCACGTTGATGAACTGGAAACCTCGCTGAACACACCGCTGTTCGCGCGCTCACCGCACGGGCTGGCGCCGACCGCCGCGGCGCTGGAGCTGGTGCCGCATGCCGAGGCGATGGCTTCGGCGGCGGAGGCGCTGCTGCGCGCCGCGTCGGGCGAAGGCGCGGCGCCGCGCGGCGTGGTGCGGGTGACGGCGAGCGAGGTGGTGGGCGTCGAAGTCCTGCCGCCGATCCTCACCGCATTTCGCGAGCAGCATCCGCAGATCGTGATCGAGCTTGCGGTTTCCAACCGCAACCAGGACCTCCTTCGCCGCGACGCCGACATCGCGGTGCGCATGGCGCGGCCGACGCAAGGCGCGCTGATCGCCAAACGCATAGGGAAGATCGACATCGGCCTCTATGCGCACAAGCGCTACCTGAAACGCCACGGCACGCCGAAGACGCCGGAGGATCTGCTGCGCCACGCGGTAATCGGTTTCGACCGCGATATTTCCTCGCTGCGTTCGCTGAACGGCGGCGGCATGCCGATTACGCGCGAGATCTTCGCGTTTCGCAGCGACAACGACCATGCACAGCTGGCGGCGATGCGTGCCGGCTTCGGCATTCTGGCGGTGCAGTCCGGCGTCGCATCGCGCGAGCGCGAGCTGGTGCGGGTTCTGCCAAACGACGTGACGTTCTCGCTCGAGATGTGGCTCGCGATGCATGAGGACCTGCGGATGAACCGCCGGGTGCGGCTGCTGTTCGACCACCTCGCTGCGGCGCTAACAGAGTACGCAGCCATCCGCGGTTAAGCCACTGGCATGCCAATTATTAGGCCCGCAGCGACTTCTCCTAACTTTCTCTTTACATGAGCTACAGCTAACATGTTTGTAGATATGGAGGGGACTATGGCGCACGAACCCGCGAAGGATCGCTACGGCCGCATGAAATATCGCGCTGCGGGCCGCAGCGGGCTGAAACTGCCGATCATTTCTCTCGGCGCGTGGGAGACGTTTGGCGGCTATGTCGACGACGCGACCACGCGCGCCTGCCTGCTCCGTGCCTTCGATCTTGGCGTCACACATTTCGATTTCGCCAATGGCTACGGTCACCCACCCGGCAATGCAGAACTGGTGTGCGGCAAGGTGATTGCCGAGTTGCCGCGCGATGAGCTGATCATCTCGACCAAGGCCGGTTATCCGATGTGGCCCGGACCGTATGGCGACGGCGGCTCGCGCAAGTATCTGATCGCAAGCTGCGATCAGTCGCTGAAGCGGCTCGGCGTCGACTATGTCGATGTGTTCTATCACCACCGGCCCGACCCGCAGACGCCGATCGAAGAGACCATCGGCGCGCTCGCGACGCTCGTACAGCAGGGCAAGGCGCTCTACATCGGCGTGTCGAGCTATTCGGGCAAGCAGTATCTCGCGGCCCTCGAAGCGGCGAAGGCCCATGGCGTGCCGATCACCCTGCATCAGCCGTTCTACAGCATGCTGGCGCGGCGGATCGAAAGCGATCTGCTGCCGCACACGGGCGAGCATGGCAGCGGCGTGATCGGCTTTGCGCCGCTCGCATCAGGGCTGCTGACCGACAAGCATCTGGATGGCGATGTGCCGGCCGGCGATCGTGGCGCTTTGTGGCCGGGACAATGGGTGCGCGGACATTCGCAGGAAGAGCGTGCGGCGGTGCTGCAGGGATTGCATGCGCTCGCAAAGGCACGCGGCCAGACACTGGCGCAGATGGCGCTTGCGTGGGTGGTGCGCGATGAGGCGGTCACAAGCGCGCTGGTTGGCGCATCGCGCGTCGCGCAGGTCGAAGCCAATGTCGCGGCGATTGAAAACCTCAACTTCTCCGCCGAT
>DATAHD010000334.1:0-4254 GCA_036263395.1 Rhizomicrobium sp.
AGCGCAAACCGAAAAGTGCGAAGCGGTTTTCGGATAATTGCGCGACGAACGAAGTGCGCGATTGCGAGGGAGGCCAGTGTCTGCAACAGGCTAATCAATACTGCGGATCGTTCGTCCCGGCGGGCGTGTTGCCGAGATAGGAGATGCCGTCCCGGAATGCAGCGCGCACTGTCACGCGCCCTTCCTGTGCCGGGTTCGGATCGCGCGGCTGATCCAGCAACGCCTTCGCAAATGTGCCAAGCGGGGGCCCATGCTCCGCGCTCTCGCCCAGCGCCCCAAGCCCGACCAGCTGCGCCGTCAGCAGGCCGCGTGGCCGTTTCTGCGCGTCGAGGCCAAGCTGCCCCTGCACGAACGCCGAACTTCGGCCGCACGCGATCTCGCTCTGGCCCAAGAAGAAGCGCCCGCCCTGCGAACGCCACGCATCGAAGCCGCTCTGCCACTTCGCATCGCCCGTAATAGCCTTCGCAAATGCGGCGGCATTGGAGAAGTCGCCGTCTAGCTTCACGTGATCGACAACCTCACCGCACAACCCGCGCAGCGGCGGTGACAGATGGATCTCTTCCACGTCGGCAACAACGTCGATGCGGTCCGCTTTCGGATTGTGCCGTGCATGAAACTGAATCCGCGCCGCGTTCAGCGCCGCGGAGTCGAAGCCGACGAGATCGAGATCGAAGCGATCCAGCTTCGCCTCACGAAACACCGCGCTCGCATGCAGCGAACCGCTCTCGAACGGCAGCCCTTTGGGCTCGCCGTTCCTCGTCGTCCAACTGAGGCGTTGCTTGCCCGCTGCCTCGAATATCCACTTCTCGCGGCCATAGGTCAGCGCGTGCGCCGCGAAATCTTCCGCCCGCCACGTGATCAGCCCATGCGGCCCAATCATGCCGAGTTCGAGATTCTTGAAAACTGCATCGACGCGAAAAGGAAAGCCGCCGACCGTCTTGGACGCAAAGTGCAGCGAGACGCCGGGGATCACCTCTCGCCCGTTCATCGTGTCGAGCTTCGCCGACAGCGCATTCGCCACCTGATACCACCGCGCCGATACACCCACGGCGAGCGCAAGCAGCAGCACAAACGGTGCCCAGAGGAACAAGCGGCTGGAGTATTTCATGCGCGGGACACTATTGGTTTTTCAGCGCGCCCGCCGGAAACACGATGTCGCGCACGTCGCCCAGCTTGGCCTGCCGCTCCAGCTCCCGCATCAGCCGGCCTTTGCGCGCCGGATTGAGCGACAGCCGCTTCTCCATCCACAGCGCCTTCACCGCCAGCGCGTCTTTCGCCCGATCCGCCTTCATGTCGATCCGCCCGACAAAGCGGTCGCCTTCCAGCAGCGGGAAGACGTAGTACCCGTATTTTCGCTTCGGCTCCGGCACGAAGATCTCGATCGTGTAATCGAACCCGAAAATGCGCTCGAGCCGGGTGCGGTCCCGCAGCACCGGATCGAACGGCGAGATGACCCTGAGGCTCCCGGTCGGCGCCGGAAGCTTCGCGATGTGGTCCTCGATATTGGGCCGCGCCACGCCGGCAAAGCTGCGCTTCCCGGCGGCACCTTCCAGCACGACGTCGATCAGCCGCCCCTTCTTCTTCTCCCGCGCGATCCAAGCGTTCGCTTCGGCAAGCGAAGCCAGCGCCAACGATTCCTTGAGCGAGGTCGTAGCCCAGAAGTCGGCGATCATCCGCGCCGTCCCGGCGCCAAGCCGATCCAGCGCGGCGTTAAATGCCCACTCGCGGCTTTCGCTGAGCGAAGGCTTCGCAGTGCGCAGCGCCTTCGGGATCGCACGCTCGGCAAGGTCGTAGACCTTCTCGAAGCCATCGCGCTCCAGCACCGCGAGTTCGCCGGTGCGCCACAGCCATTCGAGCGATGCCTTGGCTGGCCCCCAACCCCACCACGGGCCGGTGCGCCCACCGCCGATATGTGCAAAGTCGCGCGCCCGCGACGGGCCGTTCTTCTCGATGTGATCCTTGACGGTGGCGATCACACGCTTGTCGCCGATGCGCTCGTACCAGACGTCGGCTCGCGCGCGGGCGGCGGCGAAGCGATGGCGCCAGTGCGGATAGAACTCCATCGGGATCAGGCATGAGTCGTGCGTCCAGTGCTCGAACAATCCCGGCGTCTTCGCCTGCAGCTTTTCGAGATGACGCGGGCGGTACGTCGTGTGCCGCGAATAAAGAATGTGATGATGCGCCCGCTCGATGATGCGAATGGAATCGAGCTGCACATAACCCAGCCGCTTGATCAGCGGCAGCACAGCCGATGCGCCGCCCTCCTGCCGCACACCCGACAGCGCCGCCTGCTCCAGGATCAGCGCGCGTGCTTTGTCATTGGAAATGGAAAAGGGCGTGCTCACGCTGGGATGCTGTTTCTCGCAACAAGTTCGGCAAGGACGCGCTCGTTATCGTCCCAGCTTACACGCCGCTGGCCGTTGTCATCAAAATGAATCTTGCGATGGCACGCACTGCACACCGCAACCAGCGCCGCAAGATCGTGTCCTGCCAGAACGCGCGGCCGGTAATCGCGATGATGCACCTCGGTCGCTTTGCTGCCGCAGCATCGGCAGCGTCCGCGCGCCGTTCCGATCACGCGCGCACGAATCCTCTGCCACGCCACCGACTTGCGATACCGGTTGTAGGCTTTGTCGTCCTCGACGAACGGGACAACAAAAGCATCTGGATCAAGTTTTCTCTTGTGGATTCGCCATGAACACCTAGCCAATTCGTGTTCGATATCGCTGGGTAGGTTCTTTCCAGATTTTCTCACAAAGTGAGCTAGCTCTGCGTCAGTAGGATCCGGGCCTCTGTCGATTGGAAGTAGCGTCCACGTCATCGCTCATCCGCACTTCGAGTAGCCGCACGAGACGCAGGTCTCGCAGCCTTCCAGCTGGATCAGGCTCGGCGAGCTGCAGCGCGGACAGAACCGCGCCGGTGCGCCTTCACCCGCCACCGCCACGGCGCGGCGCTCTTCGTTCGGCACGATCGTTTCGCGCGGCGCCATGAAACCGATGGCCATCATATGCCGCTCGATCACCTCGCCGATCGCTGCCAGCAGCGATGGTACATAACGCCCGCTCATCCACTGTCCGCCGCGCGGATCGAACACGGCTTTCAACTCGTCCACCACGAACGACACATCGCCGCCACGCCGGAACACCGCGCTGATCATCCGCGTCAGCGCCAGGGTCCAGGCATAGGCCTCCATGTTCTTGGAGTTGATGAACACCTCGAACGGTCGCCGCCGCCCGTCTTTCTCGATGTCGTTGATCGTGATGTAGAACGCGTGATCGGTGTCGCTCCACTTGATCTTGTAGGTCTGCCCGATCAGCACTTCCGGCCGGTCCAGCGGCTGCGTCATATAGACGATGCCGCCTGCCTCACGCGGCCGCGCAGGTACGTCGGGCAACGCCAGCGGCAGCACCGGCTGCTCATCGTCATTCGTCGCCGCAATCTCTGCAACCGGCACCGGAGCAGGCACCGGCGGTGTCACATCCAGTACCGACCCTGTCACCGCATTCGGCCGATAGGTTGTGCAGCCCTTGCAGCCCATCTCATAGGCATGCCGGTACACATCCTGGAACGCGTCGAATGCGATGTTCACCGGGACGTTGATCGTCTTGGAGATCGAGCTGTCGACAAAGCGCTGTGCTGCCGCCTGCACCGCCAGGTGATCCCCCGGCGAGAGCGTCTGCGCATTGACGAAGTAGTCCGGCAGCTCCGTCTCTGCCCCAAACCGTGTCCGGAACGCGCGATAGGCGTAGTCCTCCACCGGTTCCTCGTTGCGCGTCCCGTCGGCGCGCAGAACCTTGCGCGTGTAGGCATAAGCGAAAACCGGCTCCACGCCGCTCGACACATTGTCGGCGAACAGCGAGATCGTTCCCGTCGGTGCGATGGACGTCACCAGCGCATTGCGGATGCCATACATCGCGATCAGATCGCGCACGTCCTGCGGCAAACCCTTGATGTTCGGGCGCGCCAGAAAGGCATCGCGATCGAACAGCGGAAACGCGCCTTTCTCCCGCGCAATCTCCGCCGACGCGCGATACGCCGCCACCGACAGCGCCGAGAGCCAGCGTTCGATCAGCGCGATGCTCTCCTTCGAGCCATAACGCGTGCGGCAAAACAAAAGCGCATCGGCAAGCCCAGTGACACCAAGCCCGATCCGCCGCTTCGCAATCGCTTCTGCCCGCTGCTCCGGCAACGGAAAGCGCGAAATGTCGATCGCATTGTCGAGCAACCGGATCGCCACCGCCGTCAGCCGCTCCA
>DATAHD010000335.1:0-22914 GCA_036263395.1 Rhizomicrobium sp.
CGGCAGTTTGGCGATCTCCGGCACCCATTCGCGGACGTAGAGGCCGTCGGGATCGAACTTCTCACCCTGCAGCACCGGATTGAAGATGCGGAAGAACGGTGCGGCGTCGGCGCCGCAGCCGGCGACCCACTGCCAGCTCGCGGAGTTGTTGGCGAGGTCGGCATCGACCAGCGTGTCCCAGAACCATTGCTCGCCGCGCCGCCAGTCGATGGCAAGGTGTTTGATCAGATACGATGCCGCGATCATGCGGACGCGGTTGTGCATCCAGCCGGTGTGCCAGAGCTGGCGCATGCCGGCATCGACCATCGGCACGCCGGTCTGGCCTTTGCACCAGGCATCGAAGCGTTTCTCGCTGCGCGACCAGGGGAAGTGGACGAACTTCGGATCGAGCGGTTCGCGCGGCAGTTCGGGATTGTGGAAGAGCAGGTGATTGGAGAACTCGCGCCAGCCGATTTCCGACAGGTACTTCTCCGCGTCGGCGCCGTGATGATGCAAGCTGACCGCGTGCCAGATCTGGCGCGGTGAGATTTCGCCGAAGTGCAGATGCGGCGAGAGGCGCGAGGTGCCTTCGAGATCGGGACGGTCGCGGCCTTCGCTGTAGCCGTCGATGCGTTTGAGGAAGGCAGAGAGACGTTTCTTCGCGCCGTCTTCGCCGGGTGTCCACGTCTTGCGGATGCCGCCTGCCCAATCGGGTTTGTTCGGCAGCAGTTTCCAGTCTTCGAGCGCGTCGCTCTTCACCGCGTGATGGAATGCGGTCAGCGATTTTGGGGCGCGCTTGATCGGCGGCAATTCCATCGTGCGGATCGTGCGCCAGAAGGGCGTGTAGACTTTGAAGGGGACACCGCCGCTTTTGGTTTTGACCTCCCACGGCTCCTGCAGCAGCGACGCGTTGCAGGTCTTCACATCGATGCCGCTTTCGGTGAGATCCGCCTTCAGCTTCGTGTCGCGCTTGATCGACCACGGCTCGTAGCAGCGGTTCCACATGACCGCGTCCGCCTTGGTCTCGTCCACGATCTGTTGGACGACTTTATCGGCCGGGCCGCGGCGAAGGATCAGTTTGACGCCCAGCGCCTTCAGGTCGGCGGCGAGTGCCGCGAGGCTGTGGTGCAGCCACCAGCGCGAAGCGCCGCCGGCTTTCCAGTCGCCGGCGTTCTCATCATCGAGCACGAACAGAGGGACCACGGGCTTGCCGGAAGCCGCGGCGAGGGAGAGGGCGGGGTTGTCCGACAGACGCAGATCTTGCCGGAACCAGAGGATAACCGGTTGCATTTGTTAACTTTTACGCATGCGGGGCAAAACGGATCTGGGAACCATCCAGGTTTTTAAGCGTTTGGGTGCCATAAGGGCAGGATCAGGAAACACAGCAGGGGCAGTTTGGATGGGCAATGTCGCCGCCGCAGTCGATTCGGAACACGCTCGGCGTGTGCCGATTCGCGGCTTCGACCAGATCATCCGATCGCCCGCCGAATTCGTCGATAACCTTCCCATCGGCATTTACGTCTGCGATGCAGATGGCGTTCTGACCCAGTACAACGCCCGCGCGGCAGAGTTGTGGGGGCTCAAGCCCAACCTCGGTAATAGCGGCCTGCGGTTCTGTGGTGCGCTGCACGCGTTCCGCCTGGACGGAACGCCGATCCCGCCCGACCAATCGCCGATGGCGGAAGCTCTACGGACCGAAGAGGCGGTGCGCGACCGCGAGATGATTTTCCGCAAGCCGACCGGCGAGCGCATCACCATCGTGGCGAATGTCAATCCGATGTTCGACGACGATGGCCGGCTGACCGGTGGCGTCAGCTGCATTCAGGACATCACCGAACTGCGCCGCATTCAGAGCGAGCAGAACGAAGGCCGTCATGTGGTGCGTACGGTGCTGGATGCGATTCCGGCGCCGCTCTATGCGACCGATCACGATGGCTATCTGACCTACTACAACCCCGCTGCTGCACAGTTTTGGGGCCTTGAGCCGGAGCTGCGCCGTCAGCGCTGGTGCGGTTCGTGGAAGTTGCTGCACGAGGACGGCCGTCCGATGGCGCACGACGAGTGCCCGATGGCGACCGCGATCAAGGAACAGCGCGCCGTTCGCGGGCCGACGGCTATTGCCGAGCGCCCCGATGGCACGCGGGTGCCGTTCATGCCGTATCCGACGCCGATCTTCGGTACCGATGGCAAACTGGTCGGTGCGGTGAACCTGCTGTTCGACTTGACCGAGATCAAGCGCGCCGAAGCACAGCAGAAGGCGATGATCGACGAGCTTAATCATCGCGTGAAGAACACGCTGGCCACGGTGCAGTCGCTGGCGGCGCAGACGTTCCGCGACGAGGCGCGGCCCGGCGACGCGTCGCGCGCGGCGTTCGAGGCGCGACTTCTTGCGCTCAGCAAAACGCACGATCACCTGACACGGCAAAGCTGGGAATGGGCAGACCTAAAGGCGATCGTGCAGGACACGATGGCGCCTTATCGCGCGGAGCAGATCACGCTATCCGGGCCGTCAGTTCATCTGACATCCAAAATGGCGCTGTCGTTGTCCATGGTGCTGCATGAGCTCGCGACCAATGCCGCGAAGTATGGCGCGTTGTCGGCGCCGGATGGGCGGCTCGAGGTGTCCTGGATCGCGCAGACGATGGGCGGCGAGCGCCACCTCTCCCTCGCCTGGACCGAATCGCATGGCCCGGCTGTCACGCCGCCAACGCGCAGAGGCTTTGGCAGCAAGCTGATCGAACGCACGATTGCGCAGGATTTGGGCGGCACCGCCGAAGCGGTTTTTGACCGCGGCGGCCTGCGGTACACTTGCGACGTCGTTCTTTCGCGATAGGAACTTGCTATGCCGGCTGCTTCCGCCGAGCAGCTTTCTCCCCTGAAGGATTTGCGTGCTCTTGTCGTGGAAGACGAGGCCATCGTGTCGTTCCTGCTGGAGGACACGTTGCTGAAGCTTGGCTGCGCAGAAGTGACCCTAGCGGGGCGGCTGAGTGTGGCGCTTGACTATCTCGACCGCCATCGGCCGGACGTTGCCGTGCTCGATGTGAATTTGGGCGGCGAGCTGGTTTACCCGGTGGCCGAACGCCTGAAGGCGGCGAGTGTGCCGTTCGTGTTTGCGACGGGATATGGCGCGTCCGGTATCGCGCCGGAATGGAAGGACGCATTCATCCTGCAGAAGCCGTTTGCGGTGGAGCAATTGGCAGCGCTGCTCGAAACCGTCGTCCGCAAGTAGCGCTTACGTTCCGCAGAAGGTCTGGCGTACGACTTCGTCGGGCTTTGGCGGCTCCATGTACGCCTTGAAGCCGGGGCGTTCGACGAACGGTTCGGACAATGCCTGCAGCAGTGTTTCGAGCGGGCCGAAGTCGCCGTGCTCTTGTGCGGCCGCGATCACCTGTTCGACGCGATGGTTGCGCGCGATGTAGGCCGGATTGGTCTGGCGCATCGCGGTTTGGCGTTCAGCATCGCCGCGTGTCTCATCGGCGAGACGGGTGCGCCAGAGGCCGAGCCATTCGTCGATGGACGCTTTGTCGTGGAAGAGGTCGCGCACGGCATCGTCGGCCGATGACGGCTGGAGCGTGCAGGCGCTGAGGCGGCGGAAGGCCAGGGTGAAATCGACACCGCTGTCGGCCATGCGCTTGAGCAGATCCTGCGCGAGCTTGCCGTCGTTCTCCTGCTCGACCGCGAGACCGATCTTCTTGCGCAGCGTTGCGAGGTACGCGGCCTTGAACAGGGCAGGGAAGGCGTCGATCGCCTCTTGCGCCGACTTCAGAGCGGCCTCCTGGTCGTCGGACATTATCGGGATCAGGGCTTGGGCGAACTGTGCGAGATTCCACTGCACGATGCCCGGCTGGTTGCCATAGGCGTAGCGGCCCATCTGGTCGATGGAGCTGTAGACCATCGCGGGGTGGAACGTGTCCATGAAAGCGCACGGGCCGTAATCGATGGTCTCGCCGGAGATCGCGGTGTTGTCCGTGTTCATCACGCCGTGGATGAAGCCGACGCCGAGCCATTGCGCGATCAGGTTCGCCTGGCGCGCGATCACGGCATCGAGCAGCGCGCGATACGGCTGCTGGTCGCTCGCGACATCGGGATAGAGGCGCGAGATCACGTAGTCGGCGAGGGTGCGCACCGCTTCGGCGTCGCCGCGATTGCCGAAATACTCGAACGTGCCGACGCGGACGTGGCTGCGCGCGACGCGCGTGAGCACAGCGCCGGGAAGGAAGCCGTTGCGTTCGATGACTTCGCCGGTCGTGACCATCGCGAGCGAGCGTGTTGTCGGGATGCCGAGCCCGTGCATCGCCTCGCTGATGATGTATTCGCGCATCACTGGACCAAGCGCGGCGCGGCCGTCACCGCCACGCGAGAACGGCGTGCGGCCGGCGCCCTTGAGCTGGATGTCCCAGTTGATGCCCTGGGCATCGCGGATCTCGCCGAGCAACACGGCGCGGCCATCGCCCAGCTGCGGTACCCAATTGCCGAACTGATGTCCGGCATACGCCATCGCGAGCGGCTCGGAACCTTCGGGGAGACGATTGCCGGCGAGGACTTCGACGCTCTCCTGCGACGCGAGCGCATCCGGATCGAGGCCGAGTTGCTTCGCCAGAGCGACGTTGAGCTTCACGAGTTGCGGCGCCGCGACCGGTGTCGGGGGCAGCCGCGCGTAAAAGCGCTCGGGCAAGCGGGCGTAGGTGTTCTGGAATGTGAACGGTGCGTTCATACCATAATTTTTCGCACATCGGGGCGGCGCATGGTATCCCTTTGCGCCACAGGGGGAGCGGGAAAGTTCCCGCGCCGATCTGAAGCGTATAACACTGGCACCGGGGGCAGCCCTTTCGCATGTTCTGTTCGCACAAGCGTCACATCACCACACATGTCATCAGAAAACGCGCACTGCTTCTGCTGACCACGAGTCTCATCGCGCTTCCCGTTGCGGCACTTGCCGACAAGACGACGTTCAAGGGCAACGGCACGACCAACAACTGGTCGGACGCCGCGAACTGGAGCAACGGTGTGCCCGTGGACGGGGAGGACGTGATCATCAACCAGGCCGGCACGTCCACGCCGACCAATTTCGACATGAACCTGACGACTAGCCTGCTGCGGATCGAGACGGCAACCGACCCGCAGGCGAAGACGAACGGCTATTTTGTCGAGAACAGCGGCGCGTTCGTGTTCAGCCTTGCCGATGGTGGACAGATTGTCGATCGCGCGCGCAACGATGTCGCGACGCATCTGGATATGGGTGTCACGCTGCTGGGCGCGGGCACCATCAAGGTGACGAACAAGTCGGCGGGATTGATCTTCGGCGGGACCGGCATCACCGGCTCTGGAAGCCTGACGATTGTGGATGAGTCCTCCAATGGTGTTGTTCAGTTCGTGGCCGACAACACCTATAGCGGCGGCACGACGATCCAGTCCGGCGAGCTGCAGCTTGGCAATGGCGGCAACAAGGGCTCGATCCTGGGCGATGTCGCCAATAGCGGCATTCTGACGTTCAACCGTTCAGACAGCTACACGTTCGCGGGCATCATCTCCGGCACGGGCGCGGTTCATCAGAACGGCAGCGGGACCACGACCGTCACGGGCGATAACACCTATACCGGCGGCACGACGATCAACTCCGGTGTGCTGCAGATCGGCAATGGCGGCACGTCGGGTCTCATCACCGGTGATGTTACAAACAAAGGCACGCTGACATTCAATCGTTCGGACAACATTCTGTTCAGCGGTGCGATCTCCGGCACCGGCAGCGTGCGGCAGAGCGGGTTCGGCACCGTGACGCTGACGGGCGCGAGCACCTTCTCCGGCCTCGCGCTGGTGAACTCCGGCGTGCTGCAGATCGGCAATGGCGGGACGACGGGATCGCTCACCGCCAATGTTCTCGACAACGCGCAGCTGAACTTCAATCGTTCGGACATATCGACCTATGCCGGTGTGATCTCGGGCGTGGGGTCGCTGCATCAGGTGGGAACGGGCACGACTATCCTGACCGGCAGCAACACCTATTCCGGCGGGACAGTGATCGAGGGCGGCACCTTGCAGATCGGTGGGGCGGGGACGAGCGGTGCGATCATCGGCAACGTCACCGACAACGGGATACTCAGCTTCAACCGGTCGAACGCCGTGACGTATGACGGGGTGATTTCCGGATCGGGCGGCTTTCTGCAGGCCGGCGCGGGCACAACAACACTGACCGGCGCCAGCACATACACCGGCGCGACGACGGTGAGTGGCGGCACGCTGCTGGTGAGCGGTTCGCTGACGTCCGTGGTGACGGTGAACTCCGGCGCCATTCTGGGCGGCACGGGTACGGTTGCGGGCGTTTCGGTGAACGGCGGATCGTTGGCCGCCGGCGGCGTGGGTACGATCGGCACGTTCAATGTCGGTGGCAATCTCACGCTCAATACCAGCGCCAACACCATTCTCGATGTTTCGCCGAACATCAGCGACCGCGTGCATGTGACGGGCGATGCGACGCTGGACGGCAAGATCACGTTGACGCCGGAGAGCGGCGCGCTGTTCATCCCCAACCAGGCGATCACGCTGATCGATGCAACGGGAAATCTGAGCGGATCGTTCTCGACCGTGTCGCTGAGCTCGTCTTTCGCGAGCGGGCTTGTGCCGCTGATCGGGTATGACGCGCACCATGCGTATCTGAACCTGATCGACTTCGCCACGTTGCCGGGCGCCGGTATCAACGGACGGAATGTCGGCGATGCCATCGCCAAGGCGATCGGTCAATCGACCAACGCCATCACGGCATTCTCGTCGCTGGGGGCGCTTTCGGCGCCGCAGCTTTCAGCGGCGACATCGCAGATGTCGGGCGAGGGGGCGATCGGGTTCAAGACGACGGCCATAGCGGGCGCGCGGCGGTTCCTGGGCGACATGCTCGATCCCATGGTCGGCGGCCGCGATACCATCGGCGATGGCGGGCGGTTGATGGCCGACCACACGCTCTCGCCGCTGACGGTGTGGGGAGCGTTCTCCGGCGAGACTGAGAACCTGGACGGCAATACGGTGCGCGGCACGCATGACACGCACGGGTCGGTCTATGGCGGCGAGCTCGGCATCGACTATGCCAGCCGCACGCGGTTCGACGAGATCGCGTTCGGTGCGGTGCTCGGCTACTCCAAGAACCAGTGGCATATTTCGACCATCACCCAGTCGGGCGATTCATCGGCGATCCAGGCTGGCGCTTATTTCTCGGCGCGGGCACGGCAGAGCTACTTCGAAGGCGCGCTGGCCTATGCGCATCACAGCGTAACACTCGACCGCGAGCTGACGTTTGCAGGCACCAACAAATATCACGCATCGTTCGATGCCGACACAGTCGGCACGCGGCTCGAATGGGGGCATGCGTTCATCACCGGGATCGGGCGCATTATCCCGTTTATCCAGGTGCAGGGCGTCTTCATCACCACACCGGCCTACAGCGAAACCACCGTAACCGGAGCGGCGACGTATGCGCTGGCGTACAAGGCCAAGCAGCACTTCGACACGACCGTCGAGCTCGGCTCGGGATGGAAGTCGGTGGTGGCGCAGGAAGGCGACAACCTGACGACGGTGAACCTGCGCATCGGCTGGGTGCACGACGTGTCCGGCGGCATTCGCGACGTCGCGAGCTTCGCGCCGTTCTCGAGTTCGACGTTTACGGTCAACGGCGCGCAGCCCGCCTACGACGCCGGGCACGTATCGCTCGGCTTCGAACAGGCGATCGGGCCGCTGGCGTTCAGCCTGCGCGGTGACGGCCTTGTCGGCGGCTCGGCCCGCAGCTTCGGCGGTACGGGCAGCGTTGCGTATCGCTGGTAGCCGGTTCGCCTAGCGGAAGTCGGCTGCGTCGAAGCTCGCGATGTTTTGCGCGTGGTCGAGCAGAATGACGATGTCCTGGCCTGCCTGATAGCCGGCGACGCCGTTCTGATCCACGATGAGGAACTTGTCGCCGGCCAGATCGCCCGCGGTCGCTGCCACGATCGCCGCGTGGTGACGCCCGAGATGCGCTGCATCGACGGCACTCGCAAGATCGCTGTCGAACGTCGCCGTTGAGAGGGATGCGCCATTGATCATGGCGTTGACGCCGGAGACGGATGTCTTGAGCGCGATCTTGTCGCTGGCGAAATCGAAGCCGACGAGGGTGTCGTAGTTCGGGCCGGTCGAGTCCGCTGCGGTCTTGTATTTGAACACGTCCACGCCAGCGTTGCCGGACATCACGTCCGCGCCGAGCCCGCCGTAGATTTTGTCGTTCAGCGCGCCGCCGGTGAGCGTGTCGTCGCCGGCGCCGCCGGTCAGGAGCAGCGTTCCGTCGGTTTCCGCCGAACCGTTGACGTTCATCCGATCGGCTGCGCCCAAGGCACTGCCGTCGATCGTCAGCGTTTTTCCGGTTTCGATGGTCGCATCGTCTAGCGTCAGGCGGTAGCTGTGCCCCGCGGTCAGGCGAACGGTTTCGATGCCCACAACCGTGGTCGCGTTGAACGCGACATTGGCGCTGTAGTCGCCGTCGAGGACGATCATGTCGCGCTTGCCGATGCCGCCATCGACTTTGTCCTGTGTCGTCAGCGATCCGCCCAACCGGAAGACGTCGTTGCCGCCGCCGCCAATGGCGGTGTCTTTTCCGCCTCTGCTGAGGTCGAACGTGTCGCGCGATGCGCCGCCTGTCAGATTGTCGTTGCCTGCACCGGCGATGAATTCAAATTGCCCGTTCGTTTCCGCCGAGCCGTCGAAGGTGAGGGCGGAGGTTAGCGCAAGCGCGGACGCATCAACCGTCAGCACTTCTTTTGCTGCAACCGTCGCGTCATTCGTGGTCAGCTTGTAGGAGTAGCCACCGCCGAGAACGATCTTCTCGACGTTGAGAAGCGTATCGTAGTTGAGTTTCACGCCGGCAGCGTAGTTTCCGGCCAGAAGCACGGTGTCTTTCCCGGCGCCCCCATCATAGCGCTGAGAACCGGTCATGTACGCGCCGTAGTCGACCGTATCGTTTCCGTCACCGCCGGTGATGGTAGAGTAGGTCTTTCCCGATCGTACGAAGTCATCGCCAGCGCCGCCTCTGACCGTGAAACTGGTGTCTGTCTCGGCCGTGAAGTCGGCCTTCAGCCAATACTTCGATGCGAGCCCGGTGCCATCGACGGTTGTAGGTCTTGTTGCGGACGTTGAATCCGCCAACGTCAGATCGTAGTTGAAACCGTTGGTGAGCTGGATTCTCTGCACCCGGACGGCTGTCGTGGCATTGAAGATCACGCCCGCCGAATAGTCGCCCTTGAGCAGTAAAGTGCTGGCATAGTTGCCATCGATCCGATCATCCGCCGTAAAATTGGCCCCCATATCAAAGATGTCGTTGGCATAACCGATCAGCGTGTCGTTGCCGGTTCCCGCGGTCAGGATGTCATCGGTAAAGGACTGGTCGCCTTTCAATACGTCATCGAACGCCGAACCGATGACATGACTGAACGATTGCAATTTCTCTGGACCAAAACCGCCACCGACGAATTGCACCTCGCCATGCTGCTGGCCGAGATCGACGGTCACACCCGAGGTCGCATTGTGATAGCTGATGGTGTTGTGGCCGACGCCGCCAAAGATCGTGTCGAAGCCCTGGCTGGCGTAGATCAGGTCGTCGCCGTCAAGGCCCTGAATGATATCGTCTCCAGCCGTCCCGAAAAGCGTATCGTTCTGGGCGGTTCCGTTGATCGGATTGAGCGGCGGCGCGACAAGCATTTTGGAGCCCGCCGAGGTTTCAGCGAGCGTTGCGCGAACGCCCATCAGATTGATGCGGCCATCCGCGACGAGGTCGCCGTTGGAGTCGATCTCAACAATGGTGTTGAGGCCGACGATCGTGGAGCGGACCTGGCCGGCGACGCCGGAGAATTCCTTCGCACCGATGAACTTGAGGCCCGCGATCGCGCTGAGGTCGAGGGTGCCCGCACTGCGATCAAAATAATAAATGGTGTCTCCGGTGGCCGATATATCCGACAGTGCCTTGAAGACGTACGTGTCCTGACCGCCGCGGCCGTAGATCACATCATCACCGCCCGATCCCACAAATACGTTGTTTCCAGACGTGCCCCAGAACGTATCGCCAAAATTTGAGCCGATAATGTTTTCCATGGACAACAGGGTATCCATACCCTGACCACCACCGACATTTTGCGCGTTGACGGAATCCAGGCCAACAGTCAGCGCACCAGTTGCCGCTGAATAGTCGATGGTGTCGTTGCCAAGGCCGCCGTCAAAGACGTTGTCGCTCGTCGTGCCGCGGAAGACGTCGTCGTATTTCGAACCGAGGACACCCTCGATGGAGATCAGCGTGTCGGTTCCTTCGCTGCCGCCTGCGGTCAGAGTACCGAGATTCAGGTCGACCGTTACCTTTCCGGTCGCGCCGGCGAAGGAAATGATGTCGTTTCCGGCGCCGCCATCGATCTGATCATTGCCAGCACCGCCGGCGAGAGTATCGTTACCGTCGCCGCCTGTCAGTGTGTCGTTGCCCGCGTTGCCGGTGAGCGTGTCGTTGCGGAGGCCGCCCGTGATCGCGTCGTTCTTGGCACCGCCGATAAGGGTGCTGCCGCCGTCGGTATATTCTGTTCCGGCGAACATGATGAAGGCGCCGTCTGTCTCCGCCGAGCCGTCGAAACTCATCGACATATAATACGCGCCGTCGGCGGCCTTTACGGTCAGGGTTTGTCCCGCCGCGAGAAGCGCGTCTGACGCAACGATGATCGCCGAACCCGAGAAGACCAGCGTTTCGATGTTGGTGACCTTGGTAAAATCGACTTCGCCGACAGCGTGGACCGTCAGCGTGTCGTTGCCGTCACCACCATCGACCACACTTCCGGCGGTGATGGAGGTCCAATCCATCTGATCGTTGCCAGCGCCACCGCTCAGGCTAGATCCGTACAGCTGATCGTCGCCCGCGCCACCTTCGGCAAAACCACCCTTATAGAGATCGATGGTGTCGTTGAAGTTGGTGCCGATGATGTGCTCGACCGATACCGGATCGCGCCAGCCGCTGCCGATCACGATGTTGGTGGAGAGATGAGAGTAGTCGACTGTGTCGTAGCCGCCGGCCCCGTCGTAAGGGACCATATCCGATCCGGCGATGCAGACGTCGTTGAAGTTGGTACCATTGAAGTACTCGATCGATATATAAGTGTCGGTGCCCAGGCCCGCTGCACCGGTCACCACCGGTTTGCCGCTGGAGTAGTCGATCGTTACGGCGTGCGTGGAGTGAAGGAGGCTGACCGTATCGTTACCATCGCCGCCGTTCAGGATGTTGTTGCCGGAATTTCCCGTAAGCGTGTTGTCATTGCTGTTGCCCAGGATATTCTCGATGGACGTCAGGGTGATCGTATTTGAGTAGGCGGTCGGCTGTTGGCCGGTGATGGTCAGATCGATGTTGGCGATAGCGACGACGGTATCGCTGCCGAGGCCCCCGTTGACGACGTCGTCGCCATAGCCGCCATCGAGGATATCGTTCCCGTCGCCGCCGTTGAGCGTATCGTTGCCGGTGCTGCCGGACAGAGTGTTGTTCGCGGCATTGCCGGTCAGGACGTCGTTGCCGTCCCCGCCGGACACATTCTCGATGGAGGTGAGGGTCTGCGTGCCATAACCGGCGCCGATGTTTTGCGCGGCTGTCGTGTTCAGGTTGATCGTGAGGGCGCCCAAATGATCGTACGGGCTAAAGTTGAGTGTATCGTTGCCGTCACCGCCGTTCACCGTGTCGGCACCACCGCTGCCCTGAAACGTATCGTTGCCGCCGTTGCCGATAAGGACGTCGTTGCCGCCGGTGCCTGAAATGATGTCGTCGCCCGCGCCGCCGGTGGCTTTCAGAGACGGAATGAAGAAGCTGAGGCTGACATAGTGCGACGCATCGAGAGCGCTGGCGTCGACGGTCAGTGCTGTTGTGTAGGGAATGGATTGCCCGAGCCTCAGGACGTAGGAATTGCCGGCAGCCAGGTGGATCGTCTCCACGCTCTTGATCAGGTAGGACAGATCGATGCCGGCCCAACCATCGCGATCCGGATCGAGCGTGTAGTCGCCATCGAGATTGAGCGTATCGTTTCCATCTCCGCCGTCGACGCTGTCGAAGGACATGAAATTGGCGCCCATATTGAACACGTCGTCGCCCGCATAACCGGCGAAGGTATCGCTGGAGAAGATGTCCGAATCGGCATGGGACGTGAACGTGTCGTTGCCGCCGAACACGAGTGCGTTGAACGTGTTGACGTCGGTCGCCGTCACGGCCTGCCACAAAGCAGCGGCCGAGACGTTGAGACCGCTCCAGGTCGAGCCGAACACATTGCTCATGTCCAGACCGGTGATCGTGCCGCCGGACGGGTGATTGCTGGTGTAGGTCAGGCCTGTGCCAGTGCCGATGATGGAAAGGCCACCAACGCTCAGTGTGAACTGGGTGGAGGAATGTGCGCCGAGTGAGGCACCCGTCAGATCCGACAGGCTGCCTTCGTAGATGACGTTCGCGCCACCCTTGGTCGAACCGACGATCGTTGCCATATGCCTCTCCACACAAACTCAAGCGCAAGTCGATGCGCGTTACACTATGCCCAGAGACAGTCGGTCGAGTTGCGGGGCAGGGCGATCTCGCCGCTCTCGATTTTCGTTTAGCGGAAGTCGGCCACGTCCAGGCTTCCGATGTTTTGCGGGGTCTGAAGCAGAATGACGATGTCTTCGCCAGCCTGATAGCCGGCTGTGCCGTTCTGATCGACCACGAGGAAGCTGTCGCCCGCCAGGTCGCCGCCGGTCACGGTGACAAGGGTCGCGTGATGGCGGAGCAGGTGGGCCGCGTTGGCGGCGGATGCGAGGTCGCTGTCGAACGTCGCCGCCGAGAGCGAAGCGCTCGCGACCGCGGCGTCGATGCCCGAGACGGACGCTTTGAGCGCGATCCTGTCGCTCGCGAAATCGAACGAGATGATGGTGTCGTAGTTCGGACCGGTCGATTCCGCGGCGGCCTTGTATTTGAACACATCTACGCCAGTCTTTCCGGAGAGCACGTCGGCACCAAGACCGCCGTAGAATTTGTCGTTCAGCGCGCCGCCGGTAAGCGTGTCGTTGCCGGCACCGCCTGTCAGCACGAATGTCCCGCCGGATTCCGCCGAACCATTTACCGTCATCTGATCGGCGGCACCGAGCGCGCTGCCGTCGATCGTCAGTATTTTTCCGGCTGCGACGGTGGCATCGTCGGTCGTCAGCTTGTAGCTGTGGCCAGCAATCAGGCGAATGGTTTCAACGCCCACGACGGTGGTCGCGTTGAAGGCGACACCGGCGCTGTAGTCGCCGTCGAGCACGACGGTGTCACGATTGCCGATGCCGCCGTCGATCTTGTCCTGCGTCGCGAGTGTGCTGCCGAGGCGGAACACGTCATTGCCGGCACCGCCGACGACCGTGTCCTTTCCGCCGCGTGTGAGGTCGAAGGTGTCGCTGCCTGCACCACCGATGAAGGTGTCATTGCCGGCGCCGCCGAGGAACGCGAAGCTTCCCTTGGTCTCCGCCGAGCCATCAAAGGTGATACCGAATGCGGACGACAGAGCGGTCGCGTCCACTGTGAGCGTCGATTTCGGGCCGACGGTCGCGTCGTTCGTTGCGAGCGTGTAGGAGAAGCCGTCCGCCACCACGATCTTCTCTACATTGAGAAGCGTTGCCGCATCGAACGTCACGCCAGTGGTGTATTTGCCGGAGAGCAGCACGGAGTCTTTTCCGGTGCCGCCGTCGAAACGGTCGCCGCTGGTGAGGTACGCGCCGTAGTCAACCGTGTCGTTGCCATCGCCGCCCGTGATGGTGGTGGCGCCTTTGCCGCTGCGCACGAAGTCGTCGCCGTCGCCGCCGATGATTTTGTAGCTGTTGGAGGTTTCGGCCGAGAGGTCGGCTTTCAGTCCGTACTTCGGCGCAAGGATCGATGCGTCGATTGTGGTGCCGCTTGCCGTAGCCGCGGTCGTGTCCGCGACGGTGAGATCGTAGCTATAACCGTTGGCGAGGCGGATGAGGCTCATGCCTTTGACGGTGGTGTTTTTGAAGATCACGCCCGCGGAATAGTCGCCCTTCAGCAGCAACGTGCCGCTGCCACCGCCGTCGATCTGATCGTCGGCGGTCAGGTAAGCGTCGAGGTCGAAGATGTCCGCGCCGCTGCCGGTCAGGATGTCGTCGCCCGCGCCTGCGGTAAGGATGTCATCGGTGAACTGATTGCCTTTCAGCACATCGTTGAACGACGAACCGATCACACGGTCGATGGATTGCAGCTTCTCGGCACCGAACCCGCCGCCGATCGACTGCACCTGATGCAGGCCGAGATCGACGGTCACCCCCGAGGTCGCGTTGCGATAGCTGACCGTGTTGTGGCCGGTTCCACCGTCGATGGTGTCGTATCCCGCGCTGGCGTAGATCAGGTCATCACCTTCGAGCGCCTGAATGACGTCGTCTGCGGCCGTGCCGACGATTTTGTCGGCGCCTGACGTGCCAGTGATCGGGTGGACGGCGTTCGCGACGAGTTTCAGGGAGCCGGCCGTGGTCTCCGAGAGCGATGCGAGGAAACTCCGCAGCGTGATGCGGCCGTCCACGATACGGTCGCCGTCGGCGTCGATTTCCACAACGGTATCGGCGCTGGTGAAACCGACGCGGACTTCGCCTGCTGCGCCGGAGAACGCCGCGCCACCGATGAACTTGAGCCCCGCAATCGCGCTCAGATCGAGCGTGCCGGCGCCGCGGTCGAAGCCGATGATCGCGTCACCTTTGGATGTCAGGTCCGATAACGCCTTGTAGACGAATGTGTCCTGTCCGCCGAAACTGTAGATCAGATCGTCGCCGCCGCCGCCGACAAATATGTTGCTTCCCGTCGTACCCCAGACCGTGTCGCCGCCTTTGGAGCCGATGATGTTCTCGATCGAGAGCAGGGTGTCATTGCCCTGACCACCACCGGTGGCCTGCTGGAAGGTTGCGTTGAGGGCCGCTTGGATGGCGCCCGTCGCGGACGAATAATCGATCGTGTCGTTGCCGTCGCCGCCGTTGAAGACGTTGTCGGCCTTCGTGCCGCGGAAGGTGTCGTCGTATTGCGAGCCGATGACGCCCTCGATGGAGATCAGTGTATCTGTTCCCTCCGTGGCGCTCGCCGTGAGCTGGCTCAATCCCAGATCGACCGTCACGCCGCCGGTTGCAGTGGCGAAGGAGACGATGTCGTTTCCGCTGCCGCCGTTGAGCGTGTCATTGCCGGTGCCGCCGCCGAGGGTGTCGTCGCCGTAACCACCGGTCAGCGTGTCGTCACCGCCGCCGCCGATGAGCGTGTCGCCATCGCGGCCGCCGGGAATCGTGTCCGTCAGGGCGCCACCGATCAGGGTGCAGCTGCCGCGGACCTTGTCCGTCAGGAAAACAAAATAGCCGTCCGTCTCGGCGGAACCATCGAATTTGATGAAAGCGTCATCCGCATGAATGGTGAGCGTTTTGCCGGCTGCAACGGTAGCGTCCGATGTGACCATCGAAGCAGACGCGAAGCTATCGACGAACAGGTCTTCGACATTGATCACATGTGTGAGATCGACTTGCCCGATGTTGTAGATCGTGAGCGTGTCGTTGCCATCGCCGCCGTCGATTGTGCTTCCGGCAGCATTTGCCCAATCCAGCCGGTCGTTGCCGCTGCCACCGTTCAGGCTGGCGCCGGACAGATGATCGTTGCCCGCACCGCCATCAACCAAAGAGCTGCGACCGTTGATTTCGTCGTCGAAGTCGGTACCGATGATGTGCTCGACCGATTTCGGATAATATTTTTCATTCTGATTGGGATCGAGCCAGACGCTGACGGTCATATTGGCATAGCTGACGGTGTCATAACCATCGCCGCCATCGTATTGCAGCGAGTTCGAACCGGCGATGCAGACGTCGTTGAAGTTGGTGCCGCCGAAATTTTCGATTGAGATGTAGGTGTCGTTTCCGAGTCCTGCAGCACCGGTTATCACCGGCGTGCCGCTGGAATAGTCAATCGTCACGGCGTGCGTGGAATGCAGCAGCATGACCATATCGTCGCCGTCACCGCCGTTCAGAATATTGTCGCCGGAATTGCCGATGAGGACATCGGCGCCGCTACCGCCTAGGACGTTCTCAATGGAGCTCAGTGTGATCCAGTTGTTGAAGGAGATCGCCTGCCGGCTGGTTGTGCCCAGATCAATCCTGCCGGTTGCGATGAGCGTGTCGTTGCCGAGACCGCCGTTGACGACGTCATCGCCGGAGCCGACGTAAAAGATGTTGTCCGCCGCGTTGCCGGCCAGCACATCGTTGCTCTCGGTGCCGTAGAGATTTTCGATCGAGAGGATCGTCTGGGTGCCATAGCCGGCGCCGATGTTTTGCGCGGTCGTTGTGTTCAGGTTTATCGTCACGCCGCCGAAATGATCGTATTCGCTGAACCGCAGCGTATCGTTGCCGTCGCCACCGTTTATGGTGTCGGCGCCTTTGCTGCCGATGAACGTGTCGCTTCCCCCGTTACCGCTTAGCGTATCGTCGCCGTCAGTACCGGCGATGAAATCGTTGCCGGCGCCCCCCATCGCCTTGAGCGACGGGATGGAGAAGTGGATGTTTATGAAGTGCGCCGCATCGAGTGCGCTCCCATCGACCGTTACCGGTGCAAAGTAGGGCCACTGGTCGCCCAGGCTCAAAATGTAGGAGTGACCAGAGGCCAGGTGGATGGTTTCGATATTCATAATATGCGTCGACAGGTCCAAACCCATTGCGGCATCACCATCTACGTCGAACGTCGCATAGTCGCCGTCCAGATTGAGCGTGTCGTTGCCGTCGCCGCCATCGACGGTATCGAAGACGCCGAAGTGGCTGCCCATGTTGAAGACGTCGTCGCCGCCGAAACCGAAGAAGGTGTCATTGGAGAAGACGTCGGCGGAGGCATTGGATGTGAAGGTGTCGTTGCCGCCAAATATGAGCGCGTTGAACGTGGCGGCGTCGCCGCTCGATACCGCCTGCCACAACGTGGCGGCGGAGACGTTGAGGCCGCTCCACGTCGAACCGAGCACATCGTTCAGATTGAGGCCCGTGATCGTGCCGCCGGACGGATGGTTGCCGCTGTAGGTCAGACCTGTGCCCGTGCCGGAGATAGAGACACCTTCCACGGTCATCGTGAATTGGGTCGAAGAGTGTGAGCCGAGCGATGCGGCGTTCAGTTCGGACAGGATGTCTTCATAGACAACATTGGACCCGCCGCCGGACGACCCTACGATAGTTGTCATATTTCCCCCCGTATGAACTCACGCACGGCGGGCAAGGCGCGTTCGACGTTATCGTTTTCGGTTCAAAACAGACGCGTGTCCGCCTGCTCGCGCGTGTGCGCGCTGCTCCCGATTGCCCACGGGCATATTGCTTTGCGGTAATCGAGTGTCAACTCGAGCGTGTCGTGTTACGAACAGAACCTTGAAATATTCGCCGTGCATATTGAGCACGCCGACACATCGCTCATTTGGATTAGAGAATTGGCTCCGCGGGTAGGATTCGAACCTACGACCAGCCGGTTAACAGTTGAAGCGCGCCTTAAGGTAAATGCACCTTGCCGCCGATACGGCCCACCAGAATGCGCGGTCAAATTCCGAACCGCCAGAATGCGCGCATAGAGCACGACAGCCTAGAAAAACTTGTTGTCGGTGCTGCCAACGATCATAGCGGCCTCTACAAGAAATTCGTCGACAACCCCGAATTCCCCCTGGCTGTCGCACCGAATGTTCAATTTGACATACGAAGAGTAGGGCCGGGATGTTCTAAAGCAGCACAATAATTTGGGAGACCAACCGGGTGTTTACCGGTTGCACTTGCACAAAACATCCGGCGTTGGCCTCATCTTTTATATGACCACAGACCGGATCGCGGTTTCCGGGCAACAAAGGAGCATAGTGAGCAGCCCCTCCGCCTTATGTAGCCCGCTGCAGCATGACGAGGCTATGTCATCGAAAAGGCAGCTTGTAATCTATTGCACAGTCATAGTTTCCGAAATTACTGATCTTGCGCAAGTCGGGCGATTTGTGGCCAAGACAAAATACGGCTTACCTGTTTGCGCGAGAGCGCCAGGATGATCCAGCCGCTGATCCAGACGCCGCAGGCGAGGGTGAAGAGTTCGCCGCCGTCGCCCATGATCACCACGCCGAGAGGGGTGAAGAGGTGGAAGAAGATCGCGCCGGTCATGATGCCGATCGCGAGGGCGGCGCCGAAGATGCGCAGCACCGGGATGAACAGCAGGATCGAAGCGATGAGTTCGAGTGTGCCGATGGCCCAGCGGCCGAACGGTTCGAACAGTGCGATGCCCGACCAGGCGCGCAACGTCGAGAAGATATAAATGCTCTCGGCCGAGCCGGTGAACTTGAAGAACAGCGATTGCACGAACACGAAGGCGATGTAAGCGCTGAGGCCCCAGAGGGCGTATTGGCGAATGTTGTTGGACATGGGGTTTCTCCGATGGATGGTGGGTCAGATATCGAGCGTCGATTGGACGCCCACGTTCTTGAAATGTGTGTCGAGCCAGAGCTGCGCCGCTTCGCGGCCGCGGTCGCGCAGGCGGGTGAGGAACGTCCAGCTAGTATCGAGCCGCGATGATGCGGTGAGATCCGACATCACTTCGTCGGAGCGAATGGCGTGCAGCCGCGCCGGCGTGAACTTCGCCTTGTGGTCCGGATGGATCCAGCCGTTCTCGACCGCACGGGTCATTTCCGTTATCGCCCAGATTTCGTTGGTCAGCGCCGTCGCGGCGCTGATTTCGTTCATCCGGTTTGCGATATCCGGCGCGCGCTTGGGCAGATCGCGGCGCTCCAGCGGCTGGATCTGCGCGATCAGGATGTCGCGCGTCTGGGTGTTGCAGAGCAGTGGGAACAGCGTCGGGTGGCCGGCAAGGCCGCCGTCCCAGTAGTGCTCGCCCTCAATCTCGACCGCATGAAACAATGTTGGCACACAGGCAGAGGCGAGAACCGTCTCCACGGTAATGTCGCGGTTGGTGAAGATGCGCGGCCGCCCCGTGCGGACATTGGTGGCGCCGAACGCGAGCTTGGTCTTGCGGTTCAACTGCAGCTCTTCGAAATCCACCACCGCTTCCAGGATCGGCTTCAGTGGATTGAAGTTGAGCGGGTTGAGCTCATAGGGGCTCATCACCTGCGTCAGCGTCTCAAGCTGATGCGTCGCGAGACGGCGGGCGAGATCGAAGCCTGGGATCAGTGACAGCGAGTTGCGCAGCCGGCTGAACGGGCTGCCCTGTTCGCTGACCTTGCGCCAGAACACTTCCAGCTGGATGCGCGCGTTGCTGGCGCCGCCCGTCATCTCGCCATAGGCGTAGACGACGGCGTTCATGGCGCCGGCACTTGTGGCGGAGATGCCGTCGAACGTGACGCGGCCATCCTCCAGCAGCTTGTCCAATACGCCCCACCCGAATGCGCCATGGGCGCCGGTACCCTGCAGGGCAAGGTTGAGTTTCTGAGTTGTCGCCGGGCGTCGCGAGATTGCGCGCGCGGGTTCGATTGTCTGCATGTTCATCAGGCTGCCTCCTCCAGGCGTGGATCGTTTTGCATGTCCTGGCCGGTGATCAGTCGCGCGCCGCGCTGATAGGTGGCGTAGGAGAGCGCCCAGCTCCCTGCGACGACCGCTCGGTTGCGAAATCCAATCAGGAAGTAGACGTGCGCGGCCGACCACAGCAGCCAGCCGACAAGGCCGCTGAGCCGCAGCCAGCCGAAGTCGGCGAGCGCGTTGTTGCGGCCGATGGTGGCGAGATTGCCGCTGTCGCGATAACGGAACGGCTTCGGTGCGCGGCCATATGTGATGCGCGCGGCGATGGTTTGCGCGGCATAGATGCCGGCCTGCTTGGCCGCCGGCGCCACGCCGGGGAGCGCGGCGCCGCTATTTTGCTTGTAGGAGGCGGTATCGCCAACAACGAAGATGTCGGCGTGGCCCGGTACCGAGAAGTCGCTAGAGACGACGACGCGTCCGGCGCGGTCGACCGGCGATTTGAGCCAGCTTCCTGCAGGCGAGCCAGCGACGCCGGCGCCCCAGATCACTGTCCGCGCGGCCACGTAGTCCGAGCCGATGGTGACGCCATGGGGCGTAATGTCCGTCACGGCTGTGCCAAGGCGCACTTCGACACCGAGATTCTCCAGCGCCTTTTTGGCGGTGGCCGAGAGCGCCTCCGGCATCACCGGCAGCAAACGCGGCCCGGCCTCGACCAGCACAATGCGCGCGCAATGCGGTGTGATCGAGCGGAAGTCGCGGGTAATCGAATTGCGCGCAAGCTCGGCGATGGCTCCGGCGATCTCGACACCGGTTGGTCCGCCGCCGACGACCACGAAGGTCAACAGCGCTTTGCGGTGCTCCGGATCTGTCTCGCCCTCGGCGCGTTCGAAGGCGAGCAGGATGCTTGCGCGCACCCGCGTTGCGTCATCGACGGTCTTGATGCCCGGTGCGTATTTCGACCACTTGTCCTTGCCGAAGTAGCTGTGGCGAGCACCTGTCGCGACGACGAGGTAGTCGAACGGGACGCTCGCGCCTTCGCCAAGCTGCACCGTCTTGGTGCGGGGATCGATGCCGCGCACTTCGCCGAGCAGGACACGCGCGTTCTCCTGCCATTTCAGGATGCTGCGGATCGGCTGCGCGATCTCCGCCGGCGAGAGGCTGGCGGTCGCCACCTGGTACAACAATGGCTGGAAGAGGTGATAGTTGTGCCGGTCGATGATCGTCAGATCGGCCGGCACGTCCCTGAGCGTATGCGCCGCGGCAAGACCGGCGAAACCAGCACCGATAATGACGACCTTCGGGCGGGCCTCTTTGCTGGCAGTCGTGTTCGCGGGCATCGTTTCCTCCCAGAGATCTGTCTTGTCAGTGCGCGGTCCAGGCGCCATCGACCGGCAGCGCAGCGCCGGTGATCGAGGCGGCCATGTCGCTGGCCAGGAAGAGGGCGAGGGCGCCGAGTTCTTCGACCGTCGCGAAGCGCTTGTTGGGCTGTTGCGCGAGAAGCACGTCGCGGATCACCGCGTCGCGCGTGATGTTGTGAGCCTTGGCTTGATCGTCGATCTGCTTTTCGACCAGCGGCGTCCAGACATAGCCGGGGCAGATGGCGTTCGCGGTCACGCCGAATTCGGCGCTCTCGAGCGCAGTGACTTTGGTCAGACCGACGACGCCGTGCTTCGCCGCCACATAGGCCGACTTGTACGGCGATGCGACGAGGCCGTGCGCCGAGGCGACATTGATGATGCGGCCATAGCCACGCGCCTTCATGCCGGCCAGCACCGCCTTTGTGGCGTGGAACACGGCGGAGAGATTCAGCGCGACGATCGCGTCCCATTTCTCAGCCGGGAACTGCTCAATCGGCGCAACGAACTGGATGCCGGCGTTGTTGACCAGGATATCGACCTTGCCGAATGTCTTGATCGTACGCTCGACCATGCCGGTGACTTCGTCGGCCTTGGCGAGGTTCGCACGGTCGAAGACGGCTTCGACCTTGTGGGTCTTGGCAAGCGTGGCGCGGGTGGTTTCGATTTCGCGCTCGTCGCCGAAGCCGTTGAGGACGACATTGGCGCCAGCCTGGGCCAGCGACATCGCAATGCCGAGACCGATGCCGCTGGTCGATCCGGTGACGACCGCGGTCTTGCCGTTCAGGATGCGTCCGGTCTGGAACGCTTCGGGCTTCATGCTCATGTTCATTGCTCTGTCCTTTTCTCGGTGCGGTCTTGACCGCGTTTCTGATCTGAAGGTCGTTGTTTCTGGTGGGGAACGGAAATGCCGGTTGCCTTCGCTTTCGATAGCTTCGGTCTATGCGGCTTGCTGGGACCGCATGGCGGTGGCGAATAGGGCGGCGAGCAGCAGGGCAATTGCGATCACCGCAACGCAGGCACTCCAGCCGAAGCGGTCAAACACCTGTCCAAGGACTGCGGCGCCGGTAAGCCCACCCGAGAAGTAGCTTGCGAGATAGAGGCCACTCGCTGTGCCACGGTCCGCGGTCGCGACTTGGCCGACGTAGCCTGTCGCGATGGCCTGTGCTGCGAAGGTACCGACACCGACGAGGACGAGGCCGAGCAGAACCGGCGTCAATGTCGATGCGAGCATCAACGGAAGTCCCGCACTGGCCAGCACAATCGAGGCCCATACTGTGCGGCGCGTGCCGAAGCGCTGGGCGATGCGGCCAGCGACCGGCGTCGTCAGGATCGACGGCGCAAAGACGAAGTAGACGAAACCGAGGGACATCATGCCGAGCGCCAGCGGCGGACGGACCAGCACGAAGCTCACGTAGGTGAAGGTGCCGATGAAGACAAAAAGGATAAGGAAGCCGATGGCGAACGTCGCGCGCAGCGGCGGGTTCTGCAGATGGGCGCGGATCGCATCGATTGGCGATACTGGAGCGACCGGCGTGGCAGGCATCGGCCGGGTCTTCGCGAGGGCAAAGAACACAAGAACTGCGCCCGAAAGGTTGAGTGCCGCGAAGACATAGAACGTGTTGGCGACCCCGAAGTGATCGGCCAACGCAGCAGCCATCAGACGTCCGAAGAGATTGCTCGCCACGTTGCCGGTCACGTACGCGGCAAAGGCGGCGGCGCTATCCTTTGCGCTCGTGTTTTCCGCGAGGTAGGCCAGCGTCAGCGTAAACGCCGCCGCCATGCAGAGCCCCTGGATCACGCGCAGTGTCGCGAATATCGCGAGATTCGGCGCAGTGGCCAGGAGGGCCGTCGGTATAGTCAGAAGCGCAAGACTGATGAGCACGCCAAGCCGGCGGTTGATGTAGCGGCTGAAGATCGCGACCAGCAGGCCGGATGCGGCCATCCCGAACGTGGAGGCGTTGACCGCAACCCCCATCGCGGCCGGCGATACGCCATAGGTGCGCACCAGCGTCGGCAGGATGGCTTGCGTCGCGAAGAGGTCGACCAGCGTCAGAAAGGCGGTCAGACCGATCACGATCGTCGAAAGACGCACGCCCATGTCCATCGCATCGCC
>DATAHD010000336.1:0-6008 GCA_036263395.1 Rhizomicrobium sp.
TAGCCGCTCATCACCGCGCCGTTTTTCGCCTTCAGTGCGTTGAATGCGGCGGTCGCTTCGGCTTCCGACTTGTAGGCGCCGATCTGCAGCACGTAGGAGCCGCCACTGCTGGCGGCCGGGGTCGCCGGCTTCGGCGTCGCGGCAGCAGTTGTGGTCGGTGCGGTGACCTTGGGCTCCGTCGTCGCTGGCGTTGTAGTCGCCAGCGCCTTCGGCGGCGCTGTCGCGACCGGTGCCTTCGCCGTGGCGGTTGTCGTCGGCGTCGTTGTGGCAGGCTTGGTCACGGGTGTGGCCGGTTTCGTTGTCGTTGCCGGCGGCGTGACAGCGGCGACCTTCTTTTCAATCGGCGCCACAACAGGCTTCGACACGACGGTCACTGGTTTCGCAATCACCGGGGTCGTTAGTTGTGTTGCTGCTGCAACCTTCTTGTCCGGGACCGGAGCGGTCGATGCAGGCTTCGTCGCCACGGGTGCCGGTTTCGGCGTTTCAGCGGCGAGTTTCTTGTCCGGAACCACAGGTGTTGCAGCCGGAGTTGCCGGTGCCGGCTTCGTCTCGACCGGTGGCGCGGTGACGGTCGGCGTTGCGGCGGCGGACTTCGACGGCGTGACATCGGTCGGCGGCAGCGGCGCCGAGTCCGCATCGGCGGAATCGTCATCCGTTGGAGCGGGTTGCTCGTAGATCTTCAGACCTTTGTACGGCGTCTCGGTGCCGCCGGCGTCGGTCGGCGCGATCTTGGCCGGGCCGTTCTCGGCCGTGATCACGCGCGGCGCATCGGAGCGACCCTTCTGCACACCTTCGGTGTAAGCGAGATAGACCACACCGCCGAAAGCAGTGAGCACGAGAAGTGCAATGACGATCAGAAGCGGAAGGCGTGAGCCCTCGTCGTCGATATCATCCTCCGCGCCGTCAAAAACGCGGATGTCGTCACGCGGCTCGTACACGCCCGGTTCGATCTTCGCCATACGAGTTACACCCAATCTGTCCGAATCTGGATTTGCTGGAATCTAGCACTCAGAAGCGCCCGAATCATGGCGGGAATCTACCTAGAGGACAATGTCCTTACCTGTTATGCGGGTGTACTCCGTCAGCGCATAGCGATCGGTCATTCCCGCGATGTAGTCGCGGACAACGGCCAGCGTCTGCACATCGCCCGGGCCGCCGCAGCGTTCGGCCCAGTCCGGCGGCATCAGCGCGGGGTCACGCGAGAGGCGGCTGCAAAGTTCCGCGACCACTTCCATCGCACGATCCATCACCTGCATCACACGCGGATGGCGGTACATGCGTTCGTGGAGGAACTTTTTGAGGGTGACGACGTCGTTCGCCATCGCGGACGAGAAACTGGCGAGTGCGGTGGGTGCAGCACGCACGTCGGCCGCGGATGACGGGTTCGCCACCGCGAGCCGTGCTCGGGTCTCGCGCAGCAGATCGCCGATCAGGGCACTCATCAAGCCGCGCACGAGTTCGCCTATGAAGCGGCTGAGTTCGAGGTCGCCACCCTGGGCGAGCACGTCGCGTGCAAATGGGCCGGCGAGCGGTGCGTCGGCGATGTCTTCCGCGGTGAACAGCGCGGCGCGCAGGCCGTCGTCGATGTCGTGATTGATGTAAGCGATGTCGTCGGCAAGCGCGGCGATCTGGGCTTCGAGGCCGCACCAGCTTTGCAGATCGAGCGGCCATTTGCGGTCGAAGCTGAGGATCGGCTCCGGCACTTTGGCGCTTCGCACATCGACCGGGCCGTTGTGTTTGACGAGGCCTTCCAACACTTCCCACGTCAAATTGAGGCCGTCGAAATCGCGGTAGCGATGCTCCAGCTTCGTCAGCAGGCGCAGGGCATGGGCGTTGTGATCGAAACCGCCGGCGGCTTCGGTCGCGGCGCTGAGCGCGGTTTCACCGGCGTGACCGAAAGGCGTATGGCCGAGGTCGTGTGCGAGGGCGACGGCCTCCGCAAGATCTTCATCGAGCGCCAGGACGCGCGCCATCGAGCGGGCGATCTGCGCCACCTCCAGCGAATGGGTCAGGCGGGTGCGGTAGTAGTCGCCTTCGTCATGCACGAAGACCTGTGTCTTGTGCTTGAGACGGCGGAAAGCGGTGGAATGGATGATGCGGTCGCGGTCGCGGCTGAAGCAGGTGCGGGTCGGGCTTTCGGGCTCCGGATAGAAGCGGCCGCGGCTGGCGGCAGGAACCGTCGCGTAAGAAGCCCGCACAAGTGGCGGGGAATAGAGCGGCGGAATAAGGCGATTTGCGGGACTCACGATGCGGGAACATACACCCTTCCAAGGTGGCTTCGCGCCCACTACATAAGAGCCATGACCGTCGAGACCGCCCTGCCCGTTTCGCTTTCCGCCACTGCCGCCAAGCGCATCGGCGAAATCCTTAAAGCCGAGACCGAGCCGACGATGCTGCGCCTTGCGGTGACCGGCGGCGGCTGCTCCGGCTTTCAGTACAATTTCACCCTGGATGAAACGCAGATGGACGACGATCTGGTGCTGACGCGCGACGACGCAACGGTGCTGATCGACCGGATGTCGCTCGACTTCCTGAAAGGCGCCGAGATCGACTATGTCGACGACCTCATCGGCGCCGCGTTCAAGGTCAACAACCCGAACGCCAAGTCGTCCTGCGGCTGCGGGACAAGTTTTTCCGTCTAAGCGGTTCCAGGAAAAGTGTGCAGCGGTTTTCCGTCCGGAACCGCGCCCTAACTAACGCAGTGGCGCGAGGCCATCCCACGACACGGGGCCGACGCGGTCCTGACGCACGAGCGAACCCTGCAGGCCGAAGCGATAGCGCAGATGGATCATCAGCGCGTCGGTGTCGTTCGTCTTCGCGCTGACATGCTCATAGCCGGCCGCGATGCTGAGCGGATATTTGCGCGAGATCAGATATTCGGCTTCCGCGTCGATGATGTGATCGCGGCCGCCGCTGACGCGGGAATAGTTGTAGGTGAGCGACAGGCTGATGAACGTCGTCGGGTAGTAGGTGGCACCGGCGCCGCCGTACCAGCCGGTAATGCCGCCGTCGAACGCGCCGCCCTTCGCCTTCACGGTGAGGTCGCTCAGCATGTACCATTCGCTGAACGCGCCGTAGCTGGTGAGCGATTTGTTCGCGGTGCCGGTGGAGACGTCGCCATAGCCGACGCTGATGCCGGCGGTGCCCCAGCGGGCGCGCCAGAAGCCGCTGGCGTTGCCGGACCACTCATCGTTCGCGCCATGCGCGATGTGGTCGTAGTCGCCGCCGATCTGCAGGTTCGGACCCGGCAGGTCGTAGGAGAACAGCGTGTCCCAGCCGACCGACCAGACACCGTCATTGGTGCCGAATTTGGTCGCGGTCGAATAGCCGACATCGAGCTTGTGGGTGAACACCGGATCGGCGCTCGCCGCGCACGGCACAGCAAGAGCGGCGGCAAAAACCAGTGCACGCGTCCAATTCATGTCAGCAACCCCACTCGCACATCCGAATCGCCCACAATCATCGGCGATTCTCGCTGTTGCGACTTATAGTTTGCCAGCATACTCGTTGCCAACGAGGTAACGGGCGGCGCACACGTGAAGATCGCGACATGGAACGTCAACTCCGTCCGGGCCCGGCTCGAGACGGTCACCGGCTGGCTCAAGGAGGCGGAACCGGACGTCGCCTGCTTCCAGGAGATCAAGACCACCGACGACCAGTTCCCGCGCGAGGCGTTCGAAGCGCTGGGGTACAATTGCGCCGTACATGGGCAGAAGAGCTACAACGGCGTCGCGATCCTCTCCAAGCGGCCGCTGGAAGATGTGACGCCGCGGTTGCCGGGTGACAATGCCGACGATCAGTCGCGCTACATCGAGGCGATCGTGAAAGGCGACAAGGGTATCGTGCGCGTGGCATCGATCTATGCGCCGAACGGCAATCCGATCGGGACCGAGAAATACACTTACAAACTCGGCTGGCATGCGCGGCTGGCGGAGCATGCGGCGGCGCTGCTGAAGCTCGAAGAGCCGGTGTCGCTGATGGGCGACTACAACATCATTCCCGAGCCGCACGACGTACACGACCCCAAAGCGTGGGTGAACGATGCGCTGTTCCAACCGGAGACGCGCGCGGCGCTGCGGCGGCTGGAGAACCTCGGTTACACCGACGCGTTCCGCGCGGTGCACAACGAGCCGAACCAGTACACCTTCTGGGACTATCAGGCGGGCGCCTGGCAGAAGAACAAGGGCATCCGCATCGACCACATCCTGCTGTCGCCACAGGCGGCGGATCAGCTGCGCGGCTGCGAGATCGACAAGGACGTCCGCGACCGGGACAAGCCGTCGGACCATGTGCCGGTGTGGTGCGAGCTGGAGGTCTGAGGGCTGACGGGGGCTTTAGGGGCGGTCCTTGCTGAGGGCGGTTCGTGTCCCTATCTATGGCAAGGAATTGGGGAGGATTGGTCCATGAGACGGCATCCTGGCTTTGTCGGTGCGTTCATCCTGATTGCGGTCGGCGTGATCGGCCTCGTGTCGAACTTCGACCTCGTGCCGCGCGAAATGCTGGACCAGATCTGGAAACTGTGGCCGCTGATCCCGCTCGCCATCGGCGTCAGTATCCTGATGCGCCCGCGGCACTACGATAACGTCCGGCAGCCGGGGGAGTAGTTCGCTCTTTCGCTCACCTCTGCGGTGAGTTGCTGTTTTCTCTAGCTGTCATGGCCCGCAACTGCGGGCCACCCAGGTGGGATTACCCTTCTCCTACACCTAAAACCGTCATCACCCGCTTCATGCGGGTGACCCATCTTTTTCTAGCTCGAACGAAATTGGGTCACCCGGATCGCGCAAAATGCGCGACCGGGTGATGACGGTTTTGGTTTTGTAGAGTTGTGCGGCACCAACTGGGTGGCCCGTAGTCGCGGGCCATGACAGTTGAGGGTGTTGAGGGAACGGTGGGCCGAGAGCGGTTAGCCCATATCATCCATCAGCGCTTTGTAGAGGCCGATGATCGCAAGGATCGAAGCCGCATCGATGAAGCATCCAACAAAACCAGCAAAGATCGCGGGATGCCTGCTTCGTTTAATGGTGAATTGCGTTCCCCAGAACAGAACTTCGCCGTTCCCCCACCAAGATATCCCGCACAGGAATAGACCTATTGCAGCGCCCCAAAAACGAAGCACTTCAAGATCAGTCGCACTCATATTTCGCGCCCAACCCTGCATTGCCGACTCTTTAGTGTCACATCGAAACGCGCGAGCGGTTCTCGCAACCGTTGGCGTGGTTTTGGTTTACCGCAGCCCTTCCGTCGCGTTCCTCTCGAACAGTGCTTCGAGGCTCGTCAGGTTCATGCCGTGTTTGAGGTAGTTGTACGGCGTGATGTTGATCGCTTTCACCATCGCGCGGTCGATTTCGCCGTCTGGGGTTAGGTCGAAATCGAGGACGTTGATGCAGCCGGTGTCCTGTTCGAACGCGCCCTGCACGCCTGCGGGCATGCCGGCGGCCCAGCTGATCATCACGCGATTGATGCCTTCATGCGCGACGAGCAGCGTCGTGTGCCAGCCTGGCTCTTTCAGGATGCGTTTGAGTGAGCCGGTGGAGCGTTCCATCGCCTTTACCGGGTCTTCCTCACCTTCACGCAGTTCGCGCGGCTCGCCCGGCTTCGGGCGGTTGCGCATCACTTCGATGAGTTCGGCGCGGCTTTTCACCGGCGGGAATTTTCCGGTGGGGAGTTCGACGAAGCCTTCGTCGATTTCGAGCTTCGGCGGATTGGCCTGTGCCATCAGCACATGCTCCGCCGTCTCCTTGGTGCGCGGATAGCCGGAGCAGATCGCGCGGTCGAACGTGACATGCGCGAGCGCATGCCCCGCGGCGAGGGCCTGCTGCCGCCCACGCGGGGTGAGCGGCACCACGTTGATGCCGCCCGTCGCCACGACGTGTTTGGCGAGATAGTCCACATGGCCGTGACGCATCAGATAGACGCGGCGGCGCGACTGCGTTCCGGGAAGGTAGGTCATGCGATCAGATCGCGCCTGCCGCCGCCAGCTTCGACACTTCGTCCGCGCTGAAGCCCCA
>DATAHD010000337.1:0-2010 GCA_036263395.1 Rhizomicrobium sp.
GTCGCCAAGCGATCGATGACGGTGGCGGCGAGCTTCGGTCTTGCCTCGGCACTGTGCGTCGTCGTGCTGGGCGATGAGAGCGGTTACACCGCGACCGAAAACCAGAAGATGAAGGTCGCCGCGATCGAGGCGATGTGGGAGACGGAGCCGGCCCCCGCCTCGTTCACCCTGGTCGGCTTCCCCGATCTCAAGAACCACAAGACGGAATTTGCGATCCGCATTCCGTGGGTGCTCGGCCTCATCACCACCCGCTCCATCGACAAAGAAGTGCCGGGTATCGAAGACCTGTTGAAGCTAGCCGAGACCCGCATCCGAAGCGGCATGCTCGCCTACGATGCGCTCGACAGGCTGCGGCAGGATCGCGGCAATGCGGCCCTGCGCGCCGACTTCGAAAAGCGGGCCGGCGATCTCGGCTACGCACTGTTGCTGAAGAAAGAACGGCCGGATGTGCAGCACGCGACGGATGACGAGATCCACCGCGCCGCGCTCTCGACCATTCCCAACGTGCCGGTGCTCTTCTGGTCGTTCCGCATCATGGTCGGTCTCGGGTTTAGCTTCATCGCGTTGTTCGGGCTGTCGTTCTATCTCGCGGCCAAGCGGCGACTCGACCGCTATCCGCTCTATCTGCGTGTCGCGATGATCGCGCTACCGCTGCCGTGGATTGCGGCGGAGCTGGGCTGGATCGTGTCGGAGTATGGCCGTCAGCCCTGGGCGATCGAAGGCGTGCTGCCGACGTTCCTCGGCGTCTCGGGTACCAGTGCGGGCAATGTCTGGTTCAGCCTCGGCGGCTTCGTGCTGTTCTACTCGGCGCTCGCGGTGGCCGACGTCTATCTGATGGTGAAGTACATCCGTCTCGGGCCGGATGGCACCTTGGGCTACCCGCCGGCCAGTCCGCGCGCCCGCAGCGTGGTGGAGTAGGCGATGCTCGAGCTCGAGACCCTGCGCGTCATCTGGTGGATGCTGACCGGCGTGCTCCTCATGGGCTTCGCCGTGATGGACGGCTTCGATCTTGGCAGCGCGATGCTGCTGCCGTTCGTGGCGAAGACCGATCAGGAGCGGCGCGTCGTCATCAACAGCATCGGCCCGTTCTGGGAAGGCAACCAGGTGTGGTTCATCCTGGGCGGCGGTGCGGTGTTTGCGGCGTGGCCGCTGCTCTACGGCGCGGCGTTCTCCAGCCTCTATCTCGGGCTCTTCATCGTGCTGGTGGCGCTGATCATCCGCCCGGCCAGCATCGTCTATCGCAGCAAACTCCCTGATCCGCGCTGGCGTGGCGGGTGGGACTGGTCGCTTTTCGTCAGCGGACTCGTCTGCGCGCTGCTGTTCGGTGTGGTGTTCGGCAATCTGTTCCGCGGCATCGCGTTTGCGTTCGACGCCGATCTACGGGCGCGTCCTGAGATCACGCTGTTCGGCCTGCTGAGCCCGTTTGCACTCCTCGTCGGCCTCGTCAGCGTGGCGATGCTGGTGCTGCATGGCGCGGCATGGCTGCGGCTGAAGACGGAGGGTGATGTGGCAACGCGCGCCCGCCGCGTGATGCCATTCGCTGCGATTGCCTTCGCGCTGCTGTTCACCGCCGCGGGCCTCTGGCTGATGAGCATCGACGGCTATCGCATCACCAGTGTGTTTGTGGCCGACGCACCATCCAATCCGCTGATGAAGACGGTGGCGCGGGTGCGCGGCGGCTGGTTCGCGAACTTCGATGCGCATCCCTCGTGGTGGATTGTGCCGGTCATCGCCTATGCGGCAGTCGCCATCGCGGCGCTCACCCAGCGCGCGCTCGTTGCGTTCCTGGCGTCGTCTGCCGTCTGCATCTTCACGGTGGGGACCGCCGGCATTGCACTGTTCCCGTTCCTGCTGCCGTCGTCGCTGTCGCCGGATTCCAGCCTGACGGTGTGGGACGCATCCTCGACGCAGACGACGCTCAGCACCATGTTGATCGCGGCGCTGATCTTCCTGCCGATCATTCTGGCCTACACCGCCTGGATCCACCGCGTGATGGGCGGCGGCTTCAGG
>DATAHD010000338.1:0-9753 GCA_036263395.1 Rhizomicrobium sp.
GACTTCGCTTTACGATTACACCGACATCCACGCGCCGCTTTAGGTCCCGCCATCGCCAACAACAAAGCCCCGATCGCAAGACCGGGGCTTCATCGTTCCACATCAAGAAGCGGCGCCTATTTCCAGCCCGCCTGCGCCGAGCACGCGTCCGCTTCCGCCTTGTGGGACTTCTCCCACTGCGTGATCGACTGCGTCGCGTCGCTCGGCATCTTGTCGTTCATGCAGGTGCAGTAGCTCGAGATGACCGATGCCGGCTGGCCTTGATCCTTGTTGTCGGCAATGCACTGGCTGACCCACTTCGCATCGTCCGCATCGGCGCGTGCCGGGGCGGAGGAGGCGATGATGCCGATCGCCGAGAACGCGACGGCGGATGCAAACATAAGAACTTTCTTCATGGCGGTTTCCCTCTCTCTTACAAATCGTTCGTACAATGACGATTGTGCAATGAGAGTTTTGCGCGCCAAGCCGCGCCATCCAATGACCATTTTTGGTCCGATCTGCGCTGGCGCGCAGCAATACTGCTGCACGCAGGAGCTAGGCTGACCGGCCCTATTTTCCCGCCATCTCGTGCACCTGGCTGTTGGCGAGTGTCAGCTTCGCCATCGTGAGGTCGCCGGTGCGTTCGAGTTCGCCGAAGAAAGCCTTGGTCCGCGCCAGCGCGTCGGCGTTCTTCTCCGCCCAACGCTTAGCCGCCTCGATGCCTTCGACGCGCGTGCGGTCCACTGGCTCGTGCTCGTACTGCGCCAGCACCTTCGCGGTGAGCGCGCGCTGTCCGGCATAAAGATCGTCGACGATGCGGCGGATCGCGAGGCGATCCCAATGCTCCGACGCCGTGATCTTTGCCGCCAGGCCGCGCAAGCGGTCGATACCGACGATCTCGCCGACCTCGAAGTACGCACCCGCTACCAGATCGATATCGACGCTGCGCGTGTGCGCCAGCTGCGCAATCTCGGGCGCCGCCGACAGTAGCCCCAGCACGGCCACGTCTTCCGCGACATCGAGCGGTGCACCCGCGTCCTGCAACGTCTTGATCCGCTCCTCGGTGTTCGCCGCTTCATACGGCGAGACCAGCGTCGCGAACGTGCCGCGCAGCGCCTCGACGCCGGCGCGGTACATCGCGATGGAGTCGTTCAGATCGGCATCGGCCGGAATGTTCGCCAGGAACCACAGACCGAGGCGCCGCAGCACTTCCGCGATATCGGCGTACATCGACGTCTGCACATTCGCTTCGACCTTGGCGTCAAGCGCATCGATCCGCGCCTTCAGTGCCGACAGACCGAAGCCGCCATCTGCCACCACGAAGGCACGCGCGATGCGCGCATGGTTGGCGCCGCTGCTTTCGTTCAACCGATGCACGAACACCGGCCCGCCCAGATTGACGATCCGGTTCGCCAGAACTGTCGCGATGATCTCGCGGCGCAGGCGGTGGTGTTCCACCTCGTTCGGGAACGCCTTCGCCGTCGCATCCGGGAAGTATCCGGCCAAGGTCGAGAGGAAATGTGGATCGTCCGGCAGATCGGTGCCGATGATCTCCGCAAACAGATCGAGCTTGGCATAGGCCAGCATCACGGAGAGCTCCGGCCGCGTCAGGCCCTTGCTCGCCTGCGCCCGTTTGCGCAGCTCTTCCTCGTCGGGCAGGAATTCGACCGCACGGTCCAGCTTCCCGCGCCGTTCCAGATCGCGCATGAAGCGGCCATAGGCGTCCAGATCGCGCACCGCGAACTGCTGCGCCACCGATAGCGCCAGTGTTTGGTCGTAGTTGTCTTTCAACACATGCGCCGCGACCTCATCGGTCACCGCCATCAGGTCGGCGTCGCGCTGTTCCATCGTGATCTCGCCGCGCCGCACCGGGCCGCTGACGAGAATCTTCAGGTTCACCTCGTGGTCCGACGTATCGACGCCGGCCGAGTTATCGATCGCATCGGTGTCGATGCGTCCGCCCTGCTGTGCGTACTCCACGCGGCCCAGCTGCGTGCAGCCGAGGTTGGCGCCTTCGCCAACGACCTTGGCGCGGATCTCGCGCCCGTCGATGCGCAGCGCATCGTTGGTGCGGTCACCGACTTCCAGATTGTTCTGCGCATGCGCCTTGATGTAGGTGCCGATGCCGCCGAACCACAGCAGATCGACATTCGCCTTCAGGATCGCGCGCATCACCTCGACCGGTGTCGCCTTGTCCTTATCGAGATCGAGCGCCTTCTTCGCTTCCGGCGAGAGCACGATCTCCTTCGCGGTGCGCGGATAGACGCCGCCGCCCTGGCTGATCAGTTCCTTGTTGTAATCCGCCCAGCTGGAGCGAGGCAGCGCGAACATCCGCTCGCGCTCCGCCCACGACTTCTCCTCATCCGGATTGGGATCGATGAAGACATGGCGGTGATCGAACGCCGCCAGAAGCTTGATGTGCTTGGAGAGCAGCATGCCGTTGCCGAAAACGTCGCCCGACATGTCGCCGACGCCCGTGACGGTGAACGGCTCGTTCTGGATATCGCGGCCCATCTCACGGAAGTGGCGCTTCACCGCCTCCCACGCGCCCTTGGCCGTGATGCCCATCTTCTTGTGGTCGTAGCCGTGGCTGCCGCCCGACGCGAACGCATCGCCCAGCCAGAAGCCGCGCGCCTCCGCAATACCGTTGGCGATGTCAGAGAATGTCGCGGTGCCCTTGTCGGCCGCCACGACGAGATAGGGATCGTCCTCGTCATGCCGCACGACATGATCGGGATGCACGATGGAGCCATCGGCGCTGATGTTGTCCGTTACGTCGAGCAGGGCGCTGATGAACGTCTTGTAGGCGCTGATGCCCGCCGCCTGCACCTCTTCACGCGTTGCGTTGACCGGCAGCTGCTTGGGATAGAACCCGCCCTTCGAACCAACCGGCACGATCACCGCGTTCTTCACCTGCTGTGCCTTCACCAGGCCCAGCACTTCGGTGCGGAAGTCTTCGCGCCGGTCGCTCCAGCGCAAGCCGCCGCGCGCCACCTTGCCGAAGCGCAGATGCACGCCTTCGACTTCCGGCGAATAGACGAAGATTTCGACATGCGGCCGCGGCGCCGGCAGCTCGTCCAGCTTCTGGCTGTCCAGCTTCATCGACACATACGGCTTCGGCGCCTTCGCCGGATCGTGCTGGTAGTAGTTGGTACGCAGCACGTTCGTGATCACGTTACGCATGCGCCGGATGATGCGGTCGTCATCCAGGCTCGGCACGTCGTTTAGCGCCGCTTCGATGCGGTCGTTGATCGTCGTGGCGTGCGCCTCGTCGGCCTGTCCCGGCGCAAGGCGCGCGTGGAACAGTTCGACCAGAAGGCGTGCGATGTCCGGATTGCGCGCCAGCGAGCTCTCGACATAGTCCTGGCTGAACGCCATGCCCGCCTGACGCAGGAAGCGCGCAACACTGCGCAGGATGGTGACGTCACGCCATGCGAGGCCCGCGCCGATGACAAGGCGGTTGAAGCCGTCGCTTTCGGTGTCGCCCGCGATGACCGCGTGGAACGCGCTCTCCAGCGCCGGCTTGATCTCATCCAGATCGGCGGCGCCTTCGTCGGCGCGTTCCATCAGGAAGTCCAGCACCGCGGCTTCGCCGGTCCAGCCATCGCTCGACTTCAGCGTGACGGGATAGGAGTCTTCTGCGATCACCTTGAGGCCAAGGTTCTCGAAGATCGGCAACGATCCCGACAGCGGCATCACGCTGCTGCCCAGGATGTAGAGCTTGATGCGCAGTGCGCTGTGTGCGTCGTCTGCCTTGCGATAGACGCGCGCCTTCAGCACGCCCTTGCTGGACGACAGCTTGTGCAGCTCGTCCAGATCTTGCACCGCCTCGGTCGGGCCGAACACATCGCGGTAGCGCGCCGGGAAACCCTGCGCCTGTTCGTGATAGAGTTTTGCGCCGTCGATCTCGCCATGTGCTGAGACGAGGGCGGTGAGAAAGCCGTCGTCCCAGGTGCGGATCGCGGCTGCGATTTCTTTCTCCAGCTCATGCACATCGACAAACGGCCGGGCGCCATCGTTGCGGCCGATAATGTAGTGCACGCGCGCGAGTGCCGTGTCGTCGAGCAGCGGCGTTGCCGCCGACATGCGTCCGTGGAACGCCTTCGCCAGCAGCGCGTGAATCTTCTCGCGGATGGCGCTGTCGTAGTGATCGCGCGGCACGTAAACGAGCGCCGACACGAAACGGTCGAAGCGGTCGAAGCGCAGGAACACGCGAACCCGCGGCCGTCCGCCAAGGCGCAGGATGCCCATGGCCGTTGCGAACAGTTCGTCGTCGCTGATCTGGAACAGCTCGTCGCGCGGGAAGGTGTCGAGGATATGCGCCAGCGCCTTGCCGTCATGGCTCGCCGGCGGCAGGCCCGCGCGCGCCAGCACGCGGCTGACCTTGAGGCGCAGCAGGGGAATCTCGCTTGGGCGCTGGTTGTAGGCAGCCGAGGTGAAGAGGCCGACGAAGCGGCGCTCGCCCTTCAGCTTGCGGTCCGGCCCGAACAGCTTCACGCCGATATAGTCCATGTGCACATGGCGATGGACGCGGCTGAACTCGTTGGCCTTGGTGATGATCAGCGGCGCCGGCGCCGTCAGGAAGTCACGCACATCGGCGGACAATGCTGCCTGATTGCTCTCGCCGCGCAGCACGAACGCTTCCGGCTCCGCGAGATCGCCAAGTCCGGTTTCCGGCAATGCCGCCAGCACCGCTTCATCGCCATTGCGATAGGCGTAGTCGCGGGCGCCCAGGAATGTGAAGTTGTCGTCGCCCAGCCATTCGAGGAACGCGATGCTCTCGTTCAACTCTTCCGCGCTGACGTCGGAGGAATAGGCTTTCAGCGCCGTGATCGTCTCGTTCAGGCGGGCCAGCATCGGCTGCCAGTCGCGCACCGCGAGGTACACCTGGCTGTAAACCTTCTTCAGATTGTCGACGACGGCCGTGCGCTTGGCCTCTTCGATGACGGGATCGAGCACGAGCACGATCACGCTCGTCTGCCCTGTCGCCATCGGGATAATGGGATGGAAGAGGGCGCGCACGCGAATGCCGCGCGCATTCATCTCCGCCATGGTCGAGTCGAACAGGAACGGCGTGTCGTCGTTCGCCGCGATGACCAGCGTCTCGTTCTTCGGATAGGCGCGGTTCTCTTCACGCGGATTGAACAGCGTGACGAGGCTCTCGCCCGGTTGCCGCGCCGACACACGCGCGAACACCATCTGTGCGATCGCGGTCAGTCCTTCCGGTCCGTAGCGGTTCACATCTTCCGGCATCGCGTTCGCGAAGAACGCATGGAAGAAGCCGAGCAGTGCCGGATCGGCATGCTCGTTCTCTAGCGACGTCGTCGCGGTGCGAAGGCGTTGTTCGTTTTCGGCTTCATCGATGTGAAGCACTTCGGCGGAGTCGCCTGAATCGGGAGCCATGGGTTATCTGCGCGTGAGATGGCGGCGTTACAGCCTAGTCCCCGCAGATTAACCATCTGTGTGTATGCGGAAAACCGGGCTTAAGCTTTGATTTGCTTGAACAATGGCAGGTTTATGGCAAACCGCACTGCACCATTTCGGCCCAGCATGCTGGCCCCGATGGCGCCGCACGCAATCAAGATCAAGCCTGCGTCCAGCCCGGCATCAGAAAATGGCCGCAGCACGCTCGCGAATGAAACAAGCAGTGTGACCGGCACGCCGAACAGGAAGGTGCAGTCGCGGTCGCGCGTCAGCAAAGCAATCGCGCCTACCGGCAATGCAGAAAACGCAACGGCGCTTGCGGCGCTCACATCATAGGGCAGCAGCAACCATCCGCCCGCGCCCCATGCGAAGCCCGCATAGAGCAGCACGGCTTTCATATCTTCGCGGAAAGACTGCAGCGCCGCACGCTCAAACGGCGCACGCATCGTGCGGGCATAAGCAAGAAGAAGGGCAGTAGCGCCGGCAAGCGACAGCATCAGCCAGACGATGGATGAAGTTTCCGCAAGACTCGACAGCGTCAACGATGCGGCGGCCGCGCCAAGCGCAATCGCGCAGGCAACCGGCGCGGTGCGGCCAAGCAGATTCGAAAGACGGGCCGTCTCCTCCGCCTCGGCATGCAGTTCGGCGAGTTTGGCCAATGCGTCATGCGCCCTAAGTTTGGGGATTTCGACGGCACTTGGTTGCTGCTGGGTCTGCGGGGCAGGAAGGGCCATAACGGCGCTCCGGATCGAGGAATGAGGTGACACAATTCGCTGGCGCTAGGCTTTGTCGATTGGCCTTAACAATCCCTTAAGACCGCGGAACTCAAAGATTCGAAATCACCGGAGTCTCCTCAGATTCGTCCATCCACGGCAATCGTCTTCGACCTCGAATACACCGCCTGGGAAGGCTCGATGGCGCGCCGCTGGCTGGCGCCCGGTGAATTCAAGGAACTTGTTCAGATCGGCGCGGTCCGAATCGATATCGAAACGCTGACGCCGCTCGCCGACTATGACGTTCTGGTGAAGCCGCGGATCAATCCGGTGCTGTCCGACTACTTCGTCGACCTCACCGGCATAACAAATGAAGCGGTTAGCGAGCGCGGTGTCGATTTCCTCGACGCCTATAATGGCTTTCTCGATTTCTGCGATGGCGCACCGCTCAGCGCCTTCGGCCGCGACGATCTCATCCTCGTGGACAACGCTCGGCTCTACGGCATCACCGATCTGCGACCGCTACCGCCTTACGTGAATGCGGTGTGGACACTGCTCGCAGGCGGCGTCGATCCGCGCGGCTATCATGCCTGCGATGTCGGGCGTCTCTGCGGCGTGCCGTTTGAAGGACATGAGCATGACGCACTGGCCGACGCCCGCTCCGTCGCGCTAGGTTTGCAGGCGCTTGTTGCGCGCGGCGTGCAAAACCCGTTTGCGGAGTTCATCCGATGAAGCTTCCCGGCCCCGACCATCCGATCACCATCAAACCGCACGATGGCCGCGTCATCGTCAGCTTCGGCGATTCCATCGTGGCGGACACCGAGAAGGCGCTGGAGCTGAAAGAATCGACCTATCCGGTCGTGCTCTACATTCCGCGCGAAGACGCGAAGCTCGCGCATTATGAGCGCACACAGCATTCGACGCATTGCCCCTACAAGGGTGAGGCCAACTACTTCACGCTGATCGACGGTGATACGCGCGCGGAGAACGCGGTGTGGACATACGAGACGCCGTTCCCGGCCATGCAGCAGATCGCAGGCTATGTCGCGTTCTATCCGAACAAGGTCTCGATCGCGCAATGACGGACGAGGCGGATCGCATCATCGCCGCGCTCGATCTCACACCGCATCCCGAAGGTGGCCATTATCGCGAGACCTTCCGCGACAGCGAAGGCGTGAACAGCCGTGCCCATGCCACTACGATCTACTTTCTATTGCGCGCTGGTGAAGTCTCGCGCTGGCACCGCGTCGATGCGACCGAGATATGGCTTTGGCACAGCGGGGTGCCGCTCGAACTCACCATCGCCGGCGACAATCGTGAGACGGTAAATCTCGGTCCGGATATTGCCGCGGGCCAGCATCCGCAGGCCATCGTGCCAAAGGGCGCGTGGCAGATGGCGAAGAGCCTCGGCGGTTACACGCTCGTCAGCTGTGTGGTTGCGCCCGGGTTCGAGTTTGCCGGCTTTGAACTGGCGGAGGAAGGCTTCGAGCCCTGATCAGTTCGGCGGCTTGACGTGCAGCAGCAGACCCAGCGCGCGCGCGATCGCGCGTGACGAAGCGCGTCCGGCAAATCCCTGAGCCTTGTTGTAGGTCACGACGAGTGTCTTGCCGTTGACGCTTGCCGTCGGCCGTCCACCGGTGATTACGATATTGACGGTATCGATCTTGCCCAGCGCCACGCGCCCCTGCGGCCAGGTGCTGAACCGGTCGAGCCCGCGGATCGTGTTCTGCATCGTATCGAACGCCTGCGCCCGCTCGTCGGCGTTCTGTGCAATCTCATTCCACGCCGCATTCACTGCGATCTTGTAGCGATGGGCATAGCTCAGATGCTTCTCTTCATCGCTCTCGGCGTTCTGCGCATCGCCGAGCGTGACCGGCTGCAAGGACGGCGTGTTGGAATCCCCCGTGCGCACGGTCGGAAGGCCTTCCGGATGCGAGTCGGTGTAGATCGTCATGCCGCCCCAACCGGCGATGCTGATGACGGTCGAGCCCGTGTCGTATTTCAGAACGCGTCCGCCCAGCGACGCACGGTCGGCATACAGCACATAGATTTCCGGATCGCCGGCGAAACGCAGCAGGAATTTCGTGCTGCCATATTTGTCGAGCAGGAAGCGGATCGTGTCGCCCGCGAGATAGGCGCCGGGCTTGATGCTGCCCATCGCATCGGCCTGCAGCCGCGCACCAAGCAAATCCTGGGCGTGCAAAAGCGGCGCGCAGCAAAGCGCGCTCACAACCGCAAGAACGGTCAATCCCTTGCGCATACCCTAATCGTGTTCTCGCATCGTCATGTGGACCTGCGCCCACAAGTGCCCCCCAAAGGCCATTCCTGACGTAGCGGCCGAATAGGGCAACAATAAGGATTAAGGCGGGTGGAAAAATCGGCGCAGCTTCGTCAGCCGCAGGTTACAGGCAAAGTTTACAGATCGTCGAAACGTCCGCCGCGGCCGCGGCCGGCGGCAAAGCGCGCGGCACCCTCGCGACTCTGTCCGCTCGCGAGCGATTTGATGCCGTGATTGAACTCGTTGATCATCGCCTGGTTGTGGTCGATGTCCCATTGTTCGTACACGGACGAACGGTCATTGGTCATGCACAACTGCGGGAAGCGCGCGATCTCGTGCGCCAGCTTCTCCGCCTCGCGCCGTGCCTGGCCTTTCGGCACCACGCGGTTGGCCAAGCCGAACATCAGCGCTTCCTGCGCACCGACGCCGCGGCCGGTGAGAATCATGTCAAGCGCGCGGCTCTGTCCGATCAGCCGCGGTAGGCGCACCGTGCCGCCATCGATCAGCGGCACGCCCCAGCGGCGGCAGAACACACCGAACACCGCATCCTCTTCCGCGACTCGCATATCGCACCAGCAGGCAAGCTCGAGGCCGCCCGCCACTGCGTGACCGGCCACGGCCGCGATCACCGGTTTGGACAGCCGCATCCGGGTACAGCCCATCGGGGCATCGATGCTGTGCGGGTTGAAGTTCTGGGCTGGCGGCGTCGCGCGGTTGCCGCGCCCTTCCGCCACGCCTTTCAGGTCCGCACCGGCGCAAAAGTAGCCACCATCGCCATACAATACGGCAACCGCCGCCTTGGGGTCTTTCTCGAAAGCGAGGAACGCCGCGGCAAGTGCCTCTGCGGTGGGCCGGTCGACGGCGTTCCGCACCTCCGGCCGATCAATGATGATCGTGGTCACCGGGCCGTCGCGATCGACTCGCACGGTTGGGTAGGCGGCAGGCTGTTGTTGCGCAGCACTGGACATGGCGTAACCCCCGAAGTTGCCGTCGCTGCCGATGTTTCGGTCAGCCATTCCTGTGGTGAAAGCTTGCCGCACTTATCCCGGCGGATAAAGCGGGAATTCAGCCTTTCCTTTACGGGCGAACGGGCATAAACCCCGGCACATTCACCAAATCGAAGGGCGCTTTACGTGACCAAGAGCCTCGACAGTTTCAAATCCCGCAAAACCATGACGGTCGGCGGCAAGAGCTACGTGTATTTCAGCCTCGCGGCGGCAGAGAAAAACGGTCTTAAAGGCGTGTCGCGCCTGCCTTATTCGATGAAGGTGCTGCTGGAGAACCTGCTGCGCTGGGAAGACGGCCAGACCGTCACCGCCGATGACATCCGCGCCGTCGTGGGCTGGCTCAAGGACAAGC
>DATAHD010000339.1:0-4152 GCA_036263395.1 Rhizomicrobium sp.
GATCGAGCTGCTTCTCCGCGGCGCGCAGTTCGACCGCGTTGCGCGCCGCCTCGGCTCGGCGGGCGATCAGCGCGAGGCGGGTCTGGCGGATGGTCCGGATGCGCCCCGCCAGCGCCGCCGCCTTGCCATAGATCTGCGGCACCGAGGCGCCGATCAGCATCGCGCCGCGCGCCGCGCCCAGCGCATCGTCCGGCTTCAGCGCCATGGCCGGCGGCATGTCGTATTGCAGCCGCTCCAGCACCGCGAGGAGATGCGCCACCGACACCCGGTCGCGCGCGAACAGCGCACTCTGTTTCCTGTCTTCCGCCGCCAGCCGCACGACCTCGGTGCCGATGCGGTTGCGCTCCACCTCCAGCGCCTGCACCCGTGCCACCGTCGCGATCAGCTTGGCGCGCAGTGCTTCAGCCTGTGCATTCAGCGCCGCGCTCTTCTGTCTGGCATTGGCGACGACCGGCTTGGTGCGCGCGATCTCGCCCTGCAGGTGCTGGTACTGCTCGGCTGTCGAGGGAAGCTTGGCGGCATCGCCGATCGGCACCGCGCCGTTCAGGTCTTCATCGGCCACCGGCTTCAGGTCCGGCACCTCCGGCCCCGCGGTCTCCGTCTTCAGCGCAGGCGGTGGCGGCGCCGGCGGCTTGGCCGCAACGACCCGATGATGCGCCGGTTTGTGCGTGACCTTCTTATGCGCGGCCTTGTGCTCGGTGTGCTTCGCCGCGCCGCCAAGCAGCGCCATGCCCGCGAGAAGGGGCAGCAAGCCTAGCGCACGGAGCGTCCGGTTCAGGCGCTCTGCTCCGCATGCAAGGGATGAAGCAGCGAGTGCCCGGTCATCTGATGCGGCTGCTTGAGCCCCATCAGCGCCAGCATCGTCGGCGCGACATCGGCGAGGCGGCCATTGTCGAGCCTGAAGTCGTGCCCGGCATTGATCGCGATCACCGGCACATCGAACGTCGTATGCGCCGTGTGCGGCTCGCCCGTCTTCGGGTCCTTCATCAATTCGATATTGCCGTGATCGGCGGTGAGCAGCATCACACCGCCCGCCTTCTCCACCGCGGCACGCAGGCGGCCGAGCGAGTTGTCGATGGTCTGCACCGCTTCGATCGCCGCACCCATGATGCCGGTGTGCCCGACCATGTCGGGATTGGCATAGTTCACGACGATCAGGTCGTATTTGCCGCTTTCGATCGCGCCGATCAGCTTGTCGGTCACTTCCGGCGCCGCCATCTGCGGCTGCTGATCGTAAGTCGCGACCTTCGGGCTCAGCACCAGGATGCGGTCTTCGCCCTCGAACTGCTGCTCGCGCCCGCCGTTCAGGAAGAAGGTGACGTGCGCGTACTTCTCCGTCTCCGCGATGCGCAGCTGCTTCATGCCGAGTTCGGAGACGATCTGCCCGATGGTCTCGCGCACATCCTCCGGCGGAAACAGCTGCGTCATGAACGCGTTGAGCGGTTCGGAATATTCCGTCATACCCGCCGCCGCCGACCAAGTCACCACGCGGCCGCGTTCGAAGTCGCCGAACTTGGGATTGAGCAGCGCCAGCGAAATCTCACGCGCCCGGTCGGCGCGGAAGTTCGCGAACAGCAGCGCATCGCCATCCGACACACCGGCATACCCGCCGAGCGCCACCGGCAGCACGAACTCATCCGTCACGCCGTCGGCATAGGATTTCGCAATCGCCTCGTCGGCGCTCGCGAACAGCGCGCCCTTGGCTTCGACGATCACGTCATACGCCTTCTGCACGCGGTCCCAGCGCTTGTCGCGATCCATCGCGAAGTAGCGCCCGGTGACGGTGGCGAGCCGCACACCCGCAAGGCCGGCAATCGCCGCTTCGAATTCTTTGAGATATTTCGCACCGCTCTTCGGCGGCGTGTCGCGGCCGTCGAGGAACGCGTGCACGAACACCGGCACGCCGTCCTTCGAGAGTATCTGCGCCAAGGTCTCGATGTGGCGCATCATCGAATGCACGCCGCCATCCGACAGCAGCCCCATCAGATGCACCGCGCCCTTCGACGCCTTCACCTTCTGCACCAGCTCCAGCAGATGCGGCCGTGTCGCCAGGGTCCCGTCTTCGATGGCGACATCGATACGCGGCAAATCCTGCGCCACGACGCGCCCCGCCCCGATATTCATATGCCCGACTTCGGAGTTCCCCATCTGCCCATCCGGCAACCCGACCGCCCGGCCGCAGGTCGTCAGCAGCGCATGCGGATAGTCTTTCAACAGCGCATGAAAATTCGGCGTCCGCGCTGCCGCGATCGCATTGTCCGTCGGATCGTCGCGCCAGCCCCAGCCATCGAGGATGCACAAAACCGCAGGACGGGGACGGGATTTCGGAGACATGAGCAAACTCTTGAACGCAAAGACGAAGCGGCTGGTTACGCCATAACCCTATCAGAAACAAAGCCCTGTGCCGGGGCGAAGATTTTTAACGCGGAGGCCGCAGAGGACAGGCGCAGAGGACGCGGGGGTTCTTTGCTGACGGTGAGGCAGTTACGCGTTGTTGGTTCTGCTGATTGGCGCTTCGCGCCGCCGCCAATTTCAAAATACGGTGTGATCCCCGGCGACTGGCGCGTAGCGCCGGGACGGAAGGGGACCCAAAATAATCCGCTTGGCTGGTGCTCGAAGATGAGCGGTGCTCTGTTCTGCGCCAGCAGAGCAAACGGGTAATTTTGGGTCCCCTTCCCCTCCCGGCCGCGCTCCGCGCGGCCAGTCGCCGGGGATGACAGCTTTATTTGTGGGAGCAGTGAGTGGTCCATCCTGAATAGTGGTGATGAGAAACGGCGCGAAGCGCCAACCAACCACGCTGACAACACACCAACTCTCACCGCCAACAAAGAAACCCCCGCGTCCTCTGCGCCTGTCCTCTGCGTCCTCCGCGTTAAAACCTTCCTTCCCTCAAGCCATGCCGCACACGCGGTCCCCTCATTCACGCATCCCCGCTTGGATCGCGCGCCGCCGTCCTTAAGTTCGCTTCTCCCATGCGCCGCCTCCACCCCGCCTTTGCCGTCACCGCCATCGTCTTCTTTGCCCTGCTCGCGACCGCCGGTCTCCGCTCGACACCGGGCGTCCTCATGGTGCCGTGGGAGCAGAGCTTCGGCTGGTCGCGCAGCATCATCTCCTTCGCCGCTGCGACCGGCATCTTCCTGTTCGGCATGACCGGCCCGTTCGCCGCCGCCGCCATGCAGCGTTTCGGCATCCGCCCGACCGTCCTCACCGCCCTCGCCGTGATGAGCGTCGCCACCGCCGCCAGCCTCCTGATGACGCAGAGCTGGCAGCTCGTCCTTCTCTGGGGTGTGCTCTCCGGCCTCGGCAGCGGCTGCATCGCCAACGTGCTCAGCGCCACCATCGCCAACCGCTGGTTCGTCACCAATCGCGGCCTCGTCACCGGCATCCTCGCCGCCAGCACCTCGACCGGCACGCTCATCTTCTTCCCCGCACTCTCCGCCATCGCCGAGAACGGCGGCTGGAAGCCCGTCGTCATCGTGGTCTCGCTCGGCCTCGCCGCGCTGATCCCGATCGTCGCGTTCTTCCTGCCGGAGTGGCCCGGCGATGTCGGCCGAACACCGTTCGGTGCCGACGCCGATCATCCCGTGCCGCCACCCAGCAAAGCCAACCCGCTCCGAACAGCGTTCGGTGCACTGGCGGAAGGCGCGCGAAACAAGGATTTCTGGCTTCTCGCCGGCACCTTCTTCGTCTGCGGCTTCACCACCAACGGCCTCGTCGGCACGCACATGATCGCGCTGTGTTCCGACCACGCCATCGCGCCGGTCGCCGCCGGCAGCTTCCTCGCCGTGATGGGCCTGTTCGATCTCGTCGGCACGACGGCCAGCGGCTGGCTCACCGACCGCATCGATCCCCGCAAGCTGCTCTTCGCCTATTACGGCCTCAGGGGCCTCTCGCTGATCTATCTCCCGTTCAGCGATTTCAGCGTCACCAGCCTGTCGATCTTCGCCGTGTTCTACGGCCTCGACTGGATCGCCACGGTGCCCCCGACCCTCGCGCTGGCGAACAAGGCGTTCGGCACGACCAAAGCCCCCGTGATCTTCGGCTGGATCAGCGCCAGCCACCAAATCGGCGCCGCCACCGCTGCGTTCCTGGCAGGCTTCGCGCGGAGCTTCACCGGTTCATACCTCGAAGCCTTCCTGCTGGCCGGTCTGG
>DATAHD010000340.1:0-4199 GCA_036263395.1 Rhizomicrobium sp.
CCGCCGCGTGCCAGCACCGCGGCCGAGATCAGCTCGTGCCGTTTGCCCGACAAGCGGCGCAGCAATGCCTTCGCGGCATCGAGACTTTCGACCTTGCTGATGAGTTCGTCTTCGAACGCGAGAACCTGATCGGCGCCAAGCACCAGATTGTTTTCAGCCGAAGTAGAAATCCGGATTGCCTTCAGCTCGGCCAGTGCATCGGCCACATCGCCGGGCGGCGCGCCATCGGCGAGCAAAGACTCTTTGACGGCATCTTCATCCACATGCGCCGGGCGCACATCGAACACCACGCCGGCATCACGCAACATCCGAGCGCGCGAAGTACTGGCAGAGGCAAGGATCAGCGTCACAGTTCTTCCAGATCGCCACGTTCGCTGAGCAGGTTCATCACCGCCGCCGCGGTCTCTTCCACCGAACGGCGCGACACGTCGATTACCGGCCATTCGCGCTGTTCGAACAGCTTGCGCGTCCCCGCAACCTCGGCACGGACCGTATCGGGATCGACATAACCGGTCTCACGAATTTCGCCGAGCGTGGTGAGACGATTGCGCCGTACCTGCACCAGCCGGTCCGGATTGGCCCAAAGGCCCACAATCAAAGGCTTTGATGCATGCAACAATTGCAGCGGCAAGGGCGAGCCCGGCACCAAGGGCACGTTCGCCGCACGAACACCACGGATCGCCAGATACACACAGGTCGGGGTTTTCGAAGTCCGACTCGCACCGACCAGGATCACTTGTGCCTCGTCGATGCTATCGAGTGATTGCCCATCGTCATGTGCAATCGAGAAGTTGAGCGCTTCGATGCGCTGGAGATATTTCTGGTCGACATCGTGCTGCCCGCCTGGACGGTGGCTTTCCGAGGCACCGAGGAACTCGCGCATGACCGCGATGGGCTTTTCCAGCACGTCATAGGTCGGGATGGACAGACTGGCGCACTCCCGCTGAAGCTCCTGCCGCAGCTCCGGATTCACCAAGGTGAAGAACACCAATCCCGGTTCTTCGCGGATATGTTCGATCGCACGTTGCAGCTGCCGCTGGCTACGGACGAGGGCGTAGAAGTGTTCGTTGACCTTCACGCCTTCGAACTGTGCGATGGCCGCACGGGCGATGGCGTTCAGCGTTTCGCCGGTGGCGTCGGAAACGAGATGTACGTGAAACTCCGGACTCACAAATCCCTCACAGACCTGTTTGAGTCCGCCCTGTTTGCCCACATGCCGGGGATTTGCCAAGCGCCAACCGGGACAACCGGCAATCACCGTGGACGCTTTGCCAGCGAATCTCGCCGCTCAGCCGTCACGCCGCGGCCAGCGACCCTTGAGTCTCAAGGTGTTGCGGCCTAGAGGTTGGCGGTCCACTGATCCCTCCACAAGTCACAGCCCAAACAACATCGTCATCATCTTAACTAGGAGTCTTATGTTTTGAAGGAAGAGAGAAAGATCGTTCGTGTTCTCTCGAAGCAAAACGAGACTGTTCCCCCTGTCTGGTTGATGCGTCAGGCTGGTCGGTATCTGCCAGAGTATCGTGCATTGCGGGAAAAGGCCGGGTCGTTCTGGACGATGGCGATGACGCCGGAGCTCGCGACGGAGATCACGCTCCAACCCATGCGCCGGTTTGGCTTCGATGCCGCGATCCTGTTCTCCGACATTCTCGTTGTTCCGTTTGCCTTCGGCCTGCCGGTAACGTTCGAAGCGGGCGAAGGGCCGCGTCTGCCGCCGTCGTCATCCGCAGACAATCTGGTGCGCGATCCCCAAGCCTGGGCCGTGGCGCTTGAGCCGATCTATGAGGCGCTGCGCATGACGCGGGCGGCGCTGGACAAGGACACGGCGTTGCTGGGCTTTGCCGGTGCGCCCTGGACCCTGGCGACCTACATGGCGGCGGGACGCGGCAAGGATGAGCAGAAAGCGGCGAAGCTATGGGGCTACAGCGATCCACAGGGCTTCGATCACCTTTTGGATATCCTTGGGGATTGTGTTGCGTTTCACCTGATCCGGCAGCTCGAGAATGGCGCTGATGCGGTGCAGATCTTCGACAGCTGGGCATCCGGTCTGGCGCCCAGCACGTTCGAACGCTGGGTGGTGCAGCCGACGAAGCGTGTTGTGGAGAAAGTACGCACAGCCCATCCGAACGCGAAGATCATCGGTTTCCCGCGGGCGAGTACGCTGGAGGGCTACGAGAGCTACGCGCGCGCGGTGGCCGTCGATGCAGTATCGATCGACACCGCAACGTCGATGGGCTGGGCAGCGAAGGCGCTGGGCGGCAAAGTCGCGGTGCAGGGCAATCTTGATCCGATTGCGCTGATCGCCGGTGGTGATGCATTGGCGCGCGCGGTGGATGAGATATTGGAGGCGACACAGGACGTGCCGCATATCTTCAACCTCGGGCACGGCATCTTGCAGGAGACGCCCATCGCGCATGTGGAGCAATTGCTCACACGCATCCGGAGTGCGCGGTGAAACTCGCCGTTGTGCTCTTTAATCTCGGGGGGCCGGACTCGCTTGAGGCTGTTGAGCCGTTTCTGCGCAATCTGTTTTCCGATCCGGCGATCCTGAGTGTGCCGGGGTTTATCCGCGGACCATTGGCACGGACGATCGCGCGTCGGCGCGCGCCGGTGGCGCAGGGTATCTACGAGAAGCTGGGCGGCCGCTCGCCGATCCTGCCAGAGACAGAGGCGCAGGCGCGTGCATTGGAGGCGGCTCTGGCGGTGGATGGCGGCGAGGTTCGCTGTTTCATCGCGATGCGTTGCTGGAAACCGTTCAGCGATGACGCCGCTCGAGCGGTCAAGGATTGGGGTGCGGAGCGGATCGTCCTGTTACCGCTTTATCCACAGTACTCCACGACGACGACGCAGTCGGCGGTGAAGGAGTGGGCGCGTGCTGCCAAAGACGCCGGGCTGACAGTGCCGACGAGCCGTGTGTGCTGCTATCCCTGGGACACGGGCTTTGTTGCTGCCTCGGCCGATCTGATCCGAGCGTCTTTGGAGAACCGGAAGCCGGGGGTTACCTACCGGTTGTTGCTCTCGGCGCATGGTCTGCCGGAGCGGACGGTGAAGCGCGGCGATCCCTATCGCTGGCAGGTGGAGAAATCCGCGGAAGCCATCGTGGCGGCGCTGGGTCTGCCGGAGCTGGACAGTGTCGTCTGCTATCAGAGCCGCGTCGGGCCGCTGAAATGGATAGGTCCCGCAACCGACGCGGAAATCCGAAAGGCCGGCGCCGAGGGCAAAGGCCTCATCGTCTATCCGATTGCGTTCGTGTCGGAGCATTCCGAGACGCTGGTCGAGCTCGACATCGAGTATGGCCATCTCGCGCAGGAAGCCGGCGTGCCGCATTACCTGCGCGTTCCTACCGTAGGACATCGTGACAGGTTTATCGAGGGGCTGGCCGATCTGGTCAGGGCGGCACTGGTCAGCCAAACTCCGGTCACCTGCGGCGACGGCCGTATCTGCCCGCGCGACTTCGCGCGCTGCGGTTACTGAGAGACCCGATGGAAGACCTGCGCATCGCACTGGCCGGCTACAGCGACTGGGTCAAGGCGTTCCACGTCATCGCGGTGATCGCGTGGATGGCCGGCATGCTCTATCTGCCGCGGCTGTTCGTCTATCACACACAGGTCGTGCCGGGTTCGGGCGAGTCCGAGCGTTTCAAGGTGATGGAAACCAAACTGTTAAAGGTCATCGTCAATCCGTCGATGATCGCGGTGTGGATTCTGGGGCCGCTGCTTGCGTGGCTGACCGGCGCCTATCTCGATCTCTGGATGCAGTTGAAGTTCGTGCTGGTGATCCTGCTGAGCGGTATGCACGGTTTTCTGGTGCGTTGCTGGCGTGACTTCCAGCGTGACGGCAACACGCGCAGCGAGAAATTCTATCGCGGGATCAACGAAGTTCCGGCGGTGTTGATGATCCTGATCGTGATCCTGGCGGTGGTGAAGCCGTTCCGATAATTGTGTCCTTGCCCCTTGTAGTGCGTTTGCAAAGACCCCAAATCGCGCTATAAGGCATCCAGTTTCCCCAACGATGCCGCAGTGGACAGCGCCCGAAGGCGCGTGGCTGCACCCGGTTTCACTCCGGCGCGGTATCCAACCGATCTCCCTTTCAAACCGCTGGGTCAGATTCCTCCGGCGGGACGGTGCCCATCTCCCTTAGTCAAAAGTATCAGGTGTAAAGTCCCTATGACCCTTCAAGATGGCCTGCAGGAAATGAAG
>DATAHD010000341.1:0-4776 GCA_036263395.1 Rhizomicrobium sp.
GACGGCGGTGCAGGAGCTTGCCTACACCATCGCGGACGGCGCGGAGTATGTGCGCGCAGCGATGAGCAAGGGCCTCCCGGTGGACTCGTTCGCGCCGCGCCTGTCGTTCTTCTTCGGCATCGGCATGAACTTCTTCATGGAAGTGGCCAAGCTGCGCGCCTCGCGCGTGCTGTGGTCGCGCGTGATGAAAGGCTTCGATGCCAAGAATGCGGAAAGCCTGATGCTGCGCACGCACTGCCAGACGTCCGGCGTGTCGCTGACCGAGCAGGATCCCTACAACAACGTGGTGCGCACGACGATCGAGGCGCTGGCCTCCGTTCTGGGCGGGACGCAGTCGCTGCATACCAACTCCTTTGACGAGGCGATCGCGCTGCCGACCGAATTCTCGGCCCGTATCGCGCGCAACACGCAGCTGATCCTGCAGAACGAAAGCCATGTGACGAAGGTCGTCGATCCGCTGGGCGGTTCGTACTACGTCGAGGCGCTGACGCATGCGCTGGTGACGCACGCGCAGGCGATCATCGACGAAGTCGAGGCGATGGGCGGCATGACCAACGCGGTGGAGCAGGGCATTCCGAAGCTGCGCATCGAGGAGTCGGCGGCACGGCGTCAGGCCCGGGTCGATCGCGGCGAGGATGTGATCGTCGGCGTCAACAAATTCCAGCTGAAGCAGGAAGACAAGGTCGAGGTTCGCGAGATCGACAATGGCGCGGTGCGCGACGCGCAGATAGCGCGTCTGAAGCAGATCAAGGCGACGCGCGATCCGAACAAGGTCGGCGCGGCGCTCGATGCGCTGACGCAAGGCGCGGCGGGGAACGGCAACCTGCTGGAGCTGGCGGTCGAAGCGGCACGGGCGCGCGCGACGGTCGGCGAAATCTCCGATGCGATGGAGAAGGTGTTCGGCCGCCATCGCGCGGAAATCCGCTCGATCGCCGGCGTCTATGGCAGCGCGTATGAAGGCGACAACGAATTCGCGGCGATCCGCGGCGAAGTCGAAGCGTTTGCGAAGGAAGAAGGCCGCCGTCCGCGTATGCTCGTCGCCAAGATGGGGCAGGATGGGCACGATCGCGGCGCGAAGATCATCGCGACCGCGTTCGCCGATCTTGGCTTTGACGTCGACATCGGGCCGCTGTTCCAGACGCCGGAAGAGGTGGCGAAGGACGCCATCGACTCCGACGTGCACGTGATAGGTGTGTCGAGCCAGGCGGCCGGTCACAAGACACTGGTGCCGATGCTGATCGAAGCGCTGAAGGCTCAGAATGCGGAGGACATCCTCGTGGTGTGCGGCGGCGTGATCCCGGCGCAGGACTACGACTACCTGACCAAGGCGGGCGTGGCGGCGATCTTCGGCCCGGGCACCAATATCCCGGACGCGGCGCGCAAGGTGTTGAACCTGATCCGCAGCGGCAAACTCGAACACGCTGCGGAGTAGTGGGCGATCTTCGTCAGATACGTCGTTGTGCGGCCGTTGTGATTATCGGAGCGGTCATCGTCTGTGCAACACTGGCGGCAGTGCACATCGGGTACGATGTATGGATTTTGCCGCGGTACGGCATCAGCGGGCCGACGATCCGGACGATCGCGCTTCTTGAATTGAGGGCGCACGCGCTGCTCCTTCCTATAATTGCGCTCTTGCTGTGGGGCGCGGCCAGCTGGCGACTTGCTGCGGTCGTGAGTGCCGCAGGTATGGCTGCTCTGGGCGTCGCGTCGGGATACGTCATCGCGTCATTTTTCTTCCTGAGTTGGTCTCTCGCGGGAGTGCTTGTTGCGGCGGCTGCTGCGTTAAATGTGTTCCTTCGAATCTGGGACCGGATCTATCTCAGAATGGAGACACAGCCATTGGATGAGGCGTCGTAATGTCCTCCATTGTCCTCATAGGCCCCGGTGCGATCGGTGGGACGGTCGCTGGCGGTTTGCTGGCGGGCGGGCGGCATCAGCTGACGATTTGTGCGAACCAGCGGTTCGACACGCTCGAGGTGAAGCGGGCGCAGGGCGGCGACGCGGCGGCGTACCCGGTGCGCGTGGTAACGTCGGTGGATGATGTCGGGCCTGCTGACTGGGTGCTGCTGGCAGTGAAGTCGCATCAGACAGCGTCGGCAGCCGATTGGCTGAAGGCGACCGTGGAGCTTGGGACGAAAGTCGCGGTGCTGCAGAACGGTGTGGAGCATCGCGAGCGTGTCGCACCGTTCGTGCCGAACGATACGGCCATCGTGCCGATCGTGGTGCAGCTTCCGGCGCAGCGCACGGCGCCGGGCAAGATCACGACCTATGGCGGGTCGCTGCTGATTGCGCCGAACGATGCCGATGGCCGCGAATTTGCGGCGTTGTTCGATGGCACGCCGGTGAAGATCACGCTGACTGACGACTTCGCGACGGCGCAGTGGGAGAAGCTGTGTCTCAATGCGTCGAGCGGTTCGCTGACGGCGCTGACGTCCGATCCCGATGCGATCAACCGCGTGCCGCCGCTGCGCGATGTTGCGAAGGCGATTATCGAGGAGTGCGTTGCGGTGGGGCGGGCCGAGGGTGCGACGTTTGCCGCCGGCTATGCCGACACGCTCGCGGACATGCTGGCATCACGCAAAGGCAATCGCGGCAACTCGATGTACTACGACCGCATCGAGGGCAAAGAGATGGAGTATGACGCGCGCAACGCCGTCATCTGCCGCCTCGGCCGCAAGCACGGTATTGCGACGCCGGTGAGCGACACGATCGTGCCGCTGCTCGCGGCGGTGAGTGGGCGGAAAGCCTAAGGAACCAGTTTGCCGTCTGCTGAGATGACCGCGCCAGAGCAATAGTGCTCCAATATCTGAGGGCCGTTGCAGGGACGAGATTTGATGCTGGATGCCTGCCAGTTCAGCAACTTATCCTGAGATCCATAGCGCCACAGGATGGTCCTGCGATCGGGCAAAACGATCCATACCGCTTGGCTTGTCCAATGGCCGGTGTTCAGCAGAATTGCATCGTCGAGAACGGCTGCGACGTCATCCGCGAGACGATCGTTTCCCCCGGCATGCATATCGGCGCGAAATGCCGCCAGTGTGGCAGCGTTCAAGGAGGCATCATTTACATAGACAATCTTCGCCGTCAGGTCGGGATTCTGGGAAGGATCGTCCATGTAGACCAGGTTTGCGTTCGCAGTCGCATCTGCATGTAGCGCTTGAACCAGCCAAGGCATCGAGCTCAGAAGCGCTTCATATCGGACAATCTTCTCGTCGAATTCTCGGACGCCTTCGATCCGGCTGGAGAATGGCAGTTCGAGACTGATGTCAGCCGGCGACGTGCCGCGCCTGTGTAGTTCGGCGTCCAGAGTCAGTTGACCGACAGGCAAGTCCGCGCCGTTCGCTTCAGAACTGACATAATTCCGATCACTGATCTGTGCCTGCTTGATATCAAAGTTGGCTCGGAGTGCGTTCAAACCAACAGGGTCGCGGTTCTCAACGTCCATGATGTTCCAACCATCTGCGATCTCGTACATTCGACGCGTTGTGAGTTCGCTCTCCAGCGCAGTCGGTGAAAAGCGATGGCCGTTCGCTGCGTCTGTTGGCAGGAGACGCGCTATCGCGCGTGAGATATTTGCGTTGTAGTTCCGCTCGTAGTTCTTGTCGATCGTCCTGACCCAAGGCAGCATAAAGGCGTTCTGAGAGTCGCTTTCCCAAACAATGGTGGAATGGTCGTCAAAGGTGATGGTGATCCGCAGGAGCGGCCAGTCATCCGTGTGCATGCTGCGATAAAGGTTTTCGATATCCTTCTGAATGATGCCTTTATCTGTGAATTGCTCAGCGTAGAGCGCGATCTGATTGGGCGCGCGTCCCTCCATGCGTCTCTCAAAGTCTGTCGGATGGCTGCGTGCTTCCAACCATTTGTCGTCGATGCCGAGATTCGCGAGATTGGGGACTGGCAGAGGGCTGGCTCGCGCCGCGGAGACAAGATCATCAACGCTTTCAGGAGAAATGGAGCCGATGTTGCTGACGTACTCGCCTTTGGCGTTACGGCGGATATGAATGTCGGTGCGTTTGTGCGTGTTGAGGCCGTCCCAAGCGGACAGGATGTCGATCTTCACAGGCACAACGTCGTGTGAAGCTGCGTTGGCGAGTGCCGCGTTCAGCACCAGGGCAAGCGCAACGGCGAATGTGGTTGCCGACGAACTCGCAAACCGCATGCTGCGGTCCTCCTCCGTCAGCGCTTTGCGCTGCCGACCCCTCCAGCTCGCTGCGCTCGTGGAGGGGTGGATTAACCCGCCTTCTGCGGCGTGCCGTCGATGACCAGTTTGTTCACGACCGCGGCGATGGTGCCGTATTCGGTGTCGGCCCAGACGCGCAGGGGGACGGTGAAAGTGCGGCCGTCGGCGGCGGTGTATGTCGCCATCCAGGCGTGGATCGGCGGGAAGCTTTGCTTGGCCTTCAGCACGCCGGGCGAGAAGCCGGAGATCTGGTTGTATTTGATCGAGCAGACATGGACGTGGCCTTTGAAGATGCCGTTGTCCATCTTGATGTCGGTCTCTTTCTCCTTCGCCATCTCGATGTTGTAGCGGCGGCGGCCGTCGAAGACGGGGAGGGTGATGCCGCACGGGTTTTTGGCGTCGGCGCGCACAGCGGCCGTGAGCGCGATGATCGTGCTCATCGGATCGAAGGTGTTCTTTTGCTGCTCCGCGGGGACTTCGTAGCCGCGTGTCGGATAGGCGGGGTTGGCATAGAGGCGCGGCTGGCCGTTCTCGTAGGTCAGCGAGACTTCCTGGTTCTTCGCGTTCTTGCCTGTGTAGAAAGAGTCGTAGAGACC
>DATAHD010000342.1:0-1760 GCA_036263395.1 Rhizomicrobium sp.
CTCCGCCTGATCGATGACGGCGGAGCCGATGGTGTAGCGCGTCATGCCCGGCGTTGTGTCGGTGCTGTGCGATACCGGCAGGCGAACGACCTTGGCATGGCGCGCGTGCGCCGATGCGATGGCGACGTCGTCGCTGAGGAAACCCCAGGGCGACCATTCCAGCGACACGTCGTCGAGGATCAGCCAGACGACGCCGTCATCGTCTTTCAGTTCGACATGGGAGGCGCGGATCGCATTCGGGAAACTGCCGTCCAGTCCCGCGATGCGCACGTCGCCGCCGGTGAAAAAATCGGCCAGTGCTTCGATGCTGCGCCGCCCCGGCCCCGTGTCGGAGAAAGTGTAGAGCAACAGCACGGCAAGCAGCGGCAGGCCGATCACGACGGCCAGCGCCCACAAGGTGCGTTTGAGCCAGCGCCGCATCAGAAGCTCTGCCCCAGGCCGATGTATATTTCGAACGCATCGCCGCTCGCCTGCCGCGACAGCGGGATGGCGACATCGGCGCGGATCGGACCGATCGAAGTGTAATAGCGCACGCCCGCACCGACGCCGAGGAACGGCGTTCCGGTGAACGGCACGCCGGTGGTGCTCGCCTGTCCGGCATCGGCAAACACCGCGAAGCCGAGATCGTCGCCGATGCGCTGGCGGAATTCGACGCTCGCAGCATCGGCACTTGTCGTGCCTTGCGGATTGCCGCTCGGGAACAACGGCCCGATAGACTGATATTTGTAACCGCGCACCGTGCCACTGCCGCCGACATAGAGGCGGCGATCCGGCGGCAGGTCGAATTGCCCTGCCCCCTGGATCGAGGCAACTAGCCCGCGCACCGCGATCACGCTGCGCCCCGGCTTCTGGTTCGTCCAATCCGACGCGTCGATATAGGCCGAGCCCGCGGCCTGCAGCGTGACGAACGGCGAAGCGTGATTGAACGGCAGCGTCGGAATGATGCTGAACGTCGCGCGCACGCCGCGCGTCGGATCTTCGAGAATCCCGGTCAGGCCCGTGCTGTCATAGCCGACGGTGACCGGCAGGCTGATGAGATCATAGGTGCGCGAGATGCCTTCCTGCTCCACCTGATCGCGCTCGCCGGTAAGGCCCGCGCTGCCGCTCCACAGCACCGAGAATTTGCGCTTCAGATAGACGGCGCCGGACTCCACCGTTTGGTCATACGCTTCCAGCGATTGCTTCAACGCGCCGATATCGACTTCCAGGGTCTGGTTGCGGGCCCAGAACATCGGCTTCAGGAATTGCGCCGTGGCGTTGTAGCCGAGGGAGTTCGTGGCGCTGCCGCCGACGCCGTTGACCGCGGCGGAGAGATTGAGTTGCTCCGCATTGCCGAACAGATTGCGGTGCGACCAGCTTCCGCTGAGGCTGGCGCCGAGATCGGTGGAGTAGGCGGCGGTGACCGACACCGCATGCATCTTGCGTTCGGTCACGTCAAAGGTCAGCGGAATGTTGCCCGACGCGTCCTGTTCATCGGCCGCATGCACACCGACGCTGGAGAACACGCCGAGGCTGAGGATCGATTGCCGCGCCTCTTCGATCTTGGTCGGCTGATAAGTTTGGCCCGGCCCGACCGTGATGGCATCGCGCACCACGCCTTCGTGCACCTTCTTCAGGCCGTTGATCGCGATCGGACCGATGCCGACCTTTGGCCCCGGCTCCGCTTTGTAGAGCACGTCGATCACATGCTTGTTGTCGTCGGCATAGGCGATGGGCGGATCGACCTTCGCGAGCGCGTAGCCTTCTTCCTGCAATGTCGA
>DATAHD010000343.1:0-1782 GCA_036263395.1 Rhizomicrobium sp.
CGCGAGCGGCATCGGCCGCGCCAGCGCGAAGCTGTTCGCACGTGAGGGCGCCGCCGTCGTCGCGGTGGACCGTGCGAAGGAGGTCGAAGAGACCGCGAAGGCGATCACCGAAGCCGGCGGCCGCGCCATCGCGCTTTCTGCTGACGCTTCGTCCGAGCACGACGTCGCCCACGCCGTCGACACCGCGGTGAAGGAGTTCGGCAAGCTCGACGTCATGTATGCCAATGCCGGCATCAGCGGCGGCGGGCAGCGCCCGTTCTTCGAACTCGACGCCAAAGACTGGCGTGAAATTCTCGACGTGAACCTGATCGGTGTTTTCCTTGCCATCAAGCACGCGTCGCGCGTGATGATCCCGAACAAGAAGGGCTCGATCGTCTGCACCGCCTCGGTCGCCGGCATCCGCTCCGGTGCCGGCGGCGGCCCTTACAGCGCCAGCAAGGCGGGCGTCATCAATCTCACCACGACGGCCGCGAACTATCTCACCGGCACCAATGTGCGCGTGAACGCCGTCTGCCCCGGCATCATCGAAACCGGCATGACGAAGCCGATCTTCGATTACGCGAAGCAGCGCGGCACCGCGGACCGCATCGGCCAGCTCAACCCGCTCAAGCGCTACGGCGTGCCGGAGGAGATCGCCAACATGGCGCTGTTCCTGGCCAGCGACGAAGCCTCCTATGTCAACGGCCAGCACATCGCCGTCGACGGCGGTCTCACCAGCTCCATGCCGGTCACCGGACGCATCGGGCGGTAATCTTCGCCCCTCCACGAGCGCAGCGAGCTGGAGGGGGCGCGGGGAGGACGCGTCGCCCGCCTTGAGCCCCGCAGGACACAGGCGCAAGCTTCCTCTCAAAATAACGGGAGGAAGCCATGGGCCGTATGCAGGGAAAAGTCGCCGTCGTCACGGGAGCGGCGAGCGGTATAGGTCGCGCCAGCGCGTTGTTGTTCGCCGCTGAGGGCGCCGCTGTCGTCGCGGTCGATCGTGCGAAGGAAATCGAGGACACCGGTCATGCGATCGAGAAGGCCGGTGGCCGCGTCATCGCGATGACCGCCGACGCCTCATCGGAAAACGATACCGCCCGTGTCATCGACACCGCGGTGAAGGAGTTCGGCACGCTCGATGCGATTTACGCCAATGCCGGTGTGATCGGTACGTCGAAGCCGGCGTTCGAACTGACCACGGCCGACTGGCAGGACGTGATCGACGTGAACATCTTCGGCGTCTATTTCGCGATCAAGCATGCGGCGCGCGTGATGATCCCGAAGCAGCGTGGCTCCATCGTCTGCACGGCGTCCATCGCCGGCGTGCGCTCCACCGGCGCCAGCGTACCCTACAGCGCGAGCAAGGCGGCGGTGATCAACATGGTGCAGGTCGTGGCGCACGATCTGGCTGGTACCAATGTGCGCATCAACGCGATCTGTCCCGGCCTGATCGAAACCGGCATGACGAAATTCATCTTCGATCGCGCCACCCAACGCGGCACACGCGACCGCATCGGTCAGATCAATCCGCTGCGGCGCGCCGGTGCGCCGGAGGAGATCGCGGCTGCGGCACTGTTCCTCGCCAGCGACGAGGGATCGTACGTGACCGGCCAGGCGCTGGCCGTCGATGGCGGCCTCACCAGCTCGATCCCGGTCTACGGGAGCGTGCGGCCGCGGTGACGTCCTCCCCCGTCAGCGCTTCGCGCTGCCGCCCCCTCAAGCTCGCTTCGCTCGTGGAGGGGTGGAGGATTACGCCGCCGCTAGCGCCGGTTTGCCGAGGATCATATCCGACGCCTTCTCCGC
>DATAHD010000344.1:0-5620 GCA_036263395.1 Rhizomicrobium sp.
TGACGCCGGAATCGTTGCCGGTAACCTAGCAAGAAAACCGGAGGAATCTTGAATATCTGCGCGGGCTTATCGCCCGGTCTTCAGCCTCGATCAAGGGAAGGTTGACGGAACGGAATGCCATACCCACAATTCGAAACACAAGTGATATCGCTCTGGGAGGAGTTGCAATGGGATACGCGGGGACGCGCATCTGTTGTGATGCGCTCCGCTCCATGGATTTCGAAGAAATGACGTGCGCTGCTGTATTGGCGGCTGTTCCCGTGGCTCCACGCCGTGCCGATTGTCTACGGTTTGCTGACCAGCTTTGCCTACGACGGATCGGTTGCACCCCAAGCGTGGAAGATTGGCTTCATCTCGGGTCTGATTTTCCACATGCTGGCATGGCTGTCGCTGTTGGATCGTGATTTCAGAAAAATGCGATCCGACGTCGAAAAGCATTATTCGGGAAACAGGAAAGCTGACGCGCCGCCGGTGGCAGTGACGTCAAAGTTTATTGTCATTCCCAAAACCGGCGGGCATGCTTCTGCGTAAATGGCGCCGGAAGTTTTCCTTGCGGCACCACGCCGGGCTGGCGAGAGCAACAACACTGGGGAAAGCCGACATGGACACCAAAGTCAGAGACAAGTTCGACGAGGCGGCACTCGCCCAGATCCCCACCACCTTGCAGGCGACCGTCGACGCCGGAGATCTCTCCGGCTTCGTCACGATGACGTGGAAGGACGGCGAGCTCGCGCAGGTCAACGTCCTCGGCAAGCGCAACATCGAAACCGGCGCGCCGATGACGCGCGACACGCTCTTCCGCATCGCCTCGATGACCAAGGTCGTCACCTCCGCCGCGGCCCTGATGCTGATGGAGGAGGGCAAGTTCGCGCTCGACGATCCGATCACCAAGTACGCGCCCGAGTTCAAGAACATGAAGGTGCTGAAGAACGCCGAAGGCGCACTGGACGAAACCGTCCCCGCCGCGCGCGACATCACCTTCGACGACATCTTTACCCACCGTGCTGGCCTCGCTTACGGCTTCTCCTCGATGGGGCCGATCGCGCACGAATATCAGCGCGTGCTGGGCGACGTGCTCAATATGGATATCGGTCCGGACGAATGGATGAAGAAGCTCGCGTCGATGCCGCTGCTCTATCAGCCGGGCGAGCGCTTCCACTACAGCCACGCCACCGACGTGCTCGGCTTTCTTGTCGGCCGCATCGCCGGTATGCCGTTCCGCGATTTCCTGATGTCGCGCATCTTCACGCCGCTCGGCATGAACGATACCGACTTCTGGATTCCGCCGAACAAGCTCGGCCGCGCCGCCGTCGTCTATCGCCAGGATCAGGAGACGGGCGCCCTCAACCCCGTGCCGTTCAAACTCTACGACAGCCCGCCGGCGTTCTGTGGCGGTGGAGGCAGCCTGATCTCGACGGCCGACGATTATCTGAAGTTCGCGCAGATGCTGCTCGCCGGCGGCATCTACAAGGGCGTGCGCTACCTCAATCAGCAAACCCTCGACGTGATGTGCGCCAACCGCCTGACGCCGGAACAGCGGGCCATCCCGTTCCTCGGCGCCATTCCGATGTGGGACGGCATGGGCTTCGGCCTCGGCGTGTCGGTGATCGACCATCCGGAGAAGCTCGGCTTCCTGGGCCTCGGCGGCATGGGCTCCTTCGGCTGGCCGGGCGCCTTCGGCACCTGGTGGCAGGCCGATCCGGAGAACAACATGATCATGCTCTACATGATCCAGAACTCGATGCCGCTCGAACCCGGCGCCATCGCCCAACTCGCAGCCGGCCAACGCATGGGCGCCCGCATGGCGCTGCCGATGTTCCAGCGGATGACGTATGGAGCGCTGGGCAAGCTGCCGGCATAAATGGATACCCTCCGCCAGGCTGCGCCTCGCGGAGGGTAGTTTGTTAAGCGGCTGCCTCTTGCCGGGCTCTTGCGCCCGCCTCCATGGCGGTGAAGGCGGCGCTCATCATGTTCTTCTGGAACGTCGGCCGGTCGCGCATGCGCTTGAGCCAGGTGGCGACGGCGGGCCAGCGCCGGATCAGTTCGGTGCCTTCCGGCGTGAGGCTGAAGAACAACAGATGCGGCAGCAGAAAACTGTCCGCCAGCGTGAAGCGCTCGCCGACGAGGAACGGATGCAAGGTCAGCATCTCGCCGATCATCCGCATCTGCACGTCGAGCGGCTCCTTCGCGGAATCGACGAAGGCCTGATCGACCTCGAATCCCCAGGCCGGCTTCACCAGCCGCTCCTTGGTGAAACGGTTCATGATCGGAAAGACGTAGGAGTTGATGATGCTGATCCAGCGCAGAACCTCGGTCTGCCCGCGAACGTCGCGTGGGCGCAGCGGTGGGCCACGAAACCCTGCGTCGAGGTAGTGGGCGATCGCGATGGTTTCGTAGAGGACGAAGTCGTCCTGCTTCATCACCGGCATCTTGCCGAACGGATGCAGCTTCAGGTGTTCCTCCGACCGGTACTCGAGCGGTACGAAATCGTATGTAACCCCCTTCTCGTCGGCGACATGCATCGCCGTCCAGAGATAGGCACTATCCGGCATCGAATGAAATGTGACCTGGGCCATGCGCAACGCCTCCATGTGCATTGTGGGCGAGGCGGCCGGCGTCCCGCTTTGAGCAGGATCAAATCGGCTGCACGGACTAGGCGGCCTCCAGCCGCTTTTGCAGGAACGCGAACGCCTGCGGGGTGAGGGCGCCTTGCAGCATGCTCAGGTGAGAGGCGAAGGATTGCGCGATCTGCTCATCCGCGCTGACCGCGGGGTACCCCGCCTCGCGTGCAAACTCCATGTAGAAGCGCAGCACGAGGGCGATGTTTGCCGCCAGCGGCTCGACCCGATCGCGCGGCAGGTTCAGATGCTTCTCCAGCCGCATCGCGTCCAGAAACTGCCGGAACTGCCCGATCGTGTCGCGATAGATCGTCGGCAGCTTGGCCAACAGCACGGCGGAATGCTCGCCGTAGTCCGCCTGATCGCGATACATGAACTGAAAGTCGCGCATCTCTTTGGCGAGGATGTGCAGGTAGTCCGCATACTGCGCCAGCACGCCATCGCGCTTCGGCACGATCGCCACGCGCTCGGCGCACTGAACCAGAAACCGCTCCGAAATCGCGTCGAGCAACGCCCGCTTTTCGCGGAAGTGGTACCAGAGATTGCCTTCGGACAATCCCGCCGCCTTGGCCAGCATGGCCGTCGTCACGTTGCCGTAGCGCTGCTCGTTAAACAGCGCCACGGCGGCGTCGAGGATCCGCTCGCGGGTGCAGCCGGCGGCAGCCTGTTTCTTCGCGGTCCGCGGCATCAGCCCGGGATACGCACGGGCAGGGTGGTGTAGCCCTGCACGAAGTTAGAAGGCACGCGCTCCGGTTCGCCCATCACTTCGATCCGATCGAACCGCTTCAGGATCTCTTCCCACAGCACGCGCAACTGCATCTCCGCAACGCGATTGCCCATGCAGCGGTGAATGCCGAAGCCGAACGACACATGATGCCGCGCGCGATTGCGGTCGATCACGAAGTCGTTGGGCCGCTCGATCACTTCGTCGTCGCGGTTGCCCGACACGTACCACATGACGACGCGGTCGCCCTTTTTGATCTTGTTGCCCTTGAATTCGAAGTCCTCCAGCGCCGTGCGACGCATGTGCGCCAGCGGCGTCTGCCAGCGGATGATCTCCGACACCATGTTGGTGGCGAGGCTGTGATCGGCGCGCAGCTTCTCGTACTCGCCGGGAAACTGGTTGAGGGCCAGAACGCCGCCGCTGATCGAATTGCGTGTCGTATCGTTGCCGCCGACGATCAGCAGCATGAGGTTGCCGAGAAACTCCAGCGGATTGTCCGTCAGGTTCTTGGTCGCCGGATCGTGCGCCAGCAGCGAGATGAAATCGAACTTCGGCGGCATCGCCTTGCGCTCTTCCCACAGGCGCATGAAGTAGGTCAGGCACTCCATCAGGATCTGCTGGCGCTGCTCCATCGTGATCGTGGTGTTGCCCACCGTCTCCGACGACGTCGCGGCGTCCGACCAGAACGGCAGCAGCCGGCGGTCTTCCCACGGAAAATCGAACAGCGTCGCAAGCATCTGCGTCGTGAGTTCGATGGAGACCCGGTCGACCCAGTTGAAGGTCTCGTTGCGCGGCAGGCTGTCGAGGATCGCGCCGGCGCGTTCGCGGATCAGCGCTTCCAGTTCCGACAGGCGCGTCGGGCCTACGGCTGGAGAGGCGGCGCGACGCTGCACATCGTGCACCGGCGGATCCTTCGCGATGAACATCGGCGGATTGAACTCCGGCGGATTGTCGCCGATCGCGATGTTGTTCTGTGAGGAGAAGACCTGGTGGTTGGCATCCACCGCCACGATGTCGTGGAATTTGGTGATCGACCAATATCCGCCATGCATGCTGTCGGCGCAGTAGTGCACCGGCGCTTCCTTGCGCAGGCGCTCGAAGAACGGCCAATGCGTGTTGCTGGCGAAGCGGTCCGAGCGGCTGACGTCGATCTTGTCGAGCGGCGTCGTCCAGGCTTCTTCGGTCGCCCGGTCTAGGGCGGTCATCTGTTTTGCGGCGGCACTCATGGTGTCCCTCCCCAGGGTCAATTTAGGGTATTTACCCTAGAAATGTCCCCGCCGTCAAAACCGCCCATTTCCGCGCGCTAAAATGCAAAAAGCCCGCGGATTTCTCCGCGGGCTTTCGCATTTCAAACCGGACTGGCCGTTCAGTTGTAGACCTCGAACAGCCCCGCGCCGCCCATGCCGCCGCCGATGCACATGGAGACGACTGCGTTCTTGATGCCGCGGCGCTTGCCTTCCATCAGGACGTGGCCGGACATGCGTGCGCCGGTCATGCCGAACGGGTGACCGATGGCGATCGAGCCGCCGTTGACGTTGTAGATCTCCGGATTGATGCCCAGCTTGTCGCGCGAATAGAGGCACTGCGACGCAAATGCCTCGTTCAGCTCCCACAGTTCGACGTCGTCGACCTTCATGCCGTGACGCTCGAGCAGGCGCGGGATCGCGAACACCGGGCCGATGCCCATCTCATCCGGCTTGCAACCGGCAACCGCCCAGCCGCGGAAACGGCCCATCGCCTGCAGGCCGCGCTTCTCGGCTTCCTTGGCTTCCATGATCACGACCGCCGCCGCGCCATCGGACAGCTGCGAGGCATTGCCCGCAGTGATGTACTTGCCCGGACCCTTCACCGGCGCGAGCTTGGAAAGACCTTCCAAGGTCGTGTCGGGACGGTTGCACTCGTCGCGGTTCACGACGTAGTCGACGATGGTCTCTTCCTTCGTCTCCTTGTTGACGTTCTTCATCTTGGTGGCCATCGGGACGATCTCGTCCTTGAACTTGCCGGCCTGCTGCGCGGCGGCCATGCGGCGCTGCGATTCCAGCGAGTATTCATCCTGATACTCACGCGACACGCCATAGCGCTCGGCCACCACGTCGGCGGTGTCGATCATCGGCATGAAGATGTCCGGATACTTCTCTACGAGGCCGTTCGGATACCCGCCGCCGCCACCGCCCTGGAACGTGATCGAGTCCACGCCGCAGCCGACGACGATCTGCGCACCTTCGTCGGTGACATAGCGCGACGCCATCGCGATCGCCTGCAGGCCGGAGGAGCACGC
>DATAHD010000345.1:0-12528 GCA_036263395.1 Rhizomicrobium sp.
GCCAAGTGGCTGGAAGAGAAGAAGTCGGTCTCCGACGTGCAGAGCCTCAAAGAGAAGCTCGACGCCGCACGGCAGGAAGTCGACGTCGCGCAGCGCAAGGGCGACTTCGCGCGTGCCGGCGAGCTCAGCTATGGCGTGATCCCTGGCCTCGAGAAGCAGCTCAAAGAGGTTGAGGAGAAGCAGAACGCCGCGCTGGTGAACGAGGCAGTGACGCCGGAGAGCATTGCGCAGGTCGTCTCCCGCTGGACCGGCATTCCGGTCGACAAGATGCTGGAAGGCGAGCGCGAGAAGCTGCTCAAGATGGAAGAGCAGTTGGAGAAGCGCGTCGTCGGGCAGGATCCCGCCGTGCGCGCCATCGCCAACGCCGTCCGCCGTTCGCGTGCCGGTCTACAGGACCCGAACAAGCCGATCGGCTCGTTCCTGTTCCTCGGCCCGACGGGTGTCGGCAAGACCGAACTCACCAAGGCGCTCGCCGAATACCTTTTCGACGACGACACCGCGATGGTGCGTATCGACATGAGCGAGTTCATGGAGAAGCACTCCGTCGCCCGCCTGATCGGTGCGCCTCCCGGTTATGTCGGCTATGAAGAGGGGGGCGTGCTCACCGAAGCGGTGCGCCGGCGTCCGTATCAGGTAATCCTGTTCGACGAGGTAGAGAAGGCGCACCACGACGTGTTCAATGTTCTGCTGCAGGTGCTTGATGACGGGCGTCTGACGGACGGGCAGGGCCGCACGGTCGACTTCCGCAATGTGGTGATCATTCTCACCTCCAACCTCGGCACGGAGTTCCTGTCGACGGCGGAAGGTGGAGCATCACCGCAAGCGAAGGCGCAGGTGATGGACGCGGTGCGGGCGCATTTCCGCCCCGAATTCCTGAACCGTCTCGATGAGATCATTCTCTTTGCGCGCCTCACGCGTGCGAACATGGACAAGATCGTCGATATCCAGATGCTGCGCCTGACAAAGCTGCTGGTTGATCGCAAGATCGAGATCGAGCTCGACGAGCAGGCGCGCGAATGGCTGGCAGATGCCGGCTACGATCCAGTCTATGGCGCACGACCGCTGAAGCGCGTCATCCAGCGCCGCCTGCAGGATCCGCTTGCGCAGCTTCTGCTTGAGGGCAAGATTGGTGACGGCGCCAAGGTAAAAGTCGGCGCGGCGAAAGCTGGCTTGGTCATCAACGGCCAGACCTTCGCCAACGACGACGACCTCGCGCTCGACGACATGCCGAGCCGCGCGATCAACTAAGCGAGCCTCTCAAGCCTCGCGGAAAGGGCCATGGTGCAAGCCGTGGCCCTTTCTTTTGCTAGTGCGGATAGCCGTGCCACAGCCATTCGAGCGCCGCGGGCAGGGTGTGTTCGAGCACGCGCGGATCCGCGTGGCGACCGTCGCGCGAGAAGGTGAAGCGATAGTCGTAGCCCTTGTCTTTCAGCACCGCAGCCATGCGCTGATTGGCGAGGGGCCAGTTGTGCCAGGTCTCTTCCGGATCGTCGTGATGTAGATCCTTTTCGCCAACTTCCAGCCATAGCCGCAGCGGTTTGCGCTCGGCGGCCGGGATCAGCGTTGCGTGATACTCCCATGCACCGCGTGGCGTCTCAGCATTCGGTGGCGACTGCTGGTTTACATAGGTGCCGGAATACGACAGTACGCGGCGGTACCGTTCAGGATGAAACCACGCCATCGTGAAGGCGCAGGCAGCGCCTGAGCTCACGCCCATCGTGGCGCGGCCGTCTGGATTGCTGGTAAGCGTCACGCCGGTCTCGGCTGCGACGCGCGGCAGTACCTCGGTTTCGATGAAGTCGCTGTAGTGACCCGAGAGCGTGTCGTATTCAAGCCCGCGCTGCGATCCTTGCGCATCGCCGGTCCCATTGTCGATGAGGATCGCCACCAGCGGCGGTACGCGCTTCTCGGCAATCAGATTGTCGAGTGCCCGAGGCATCCGGTTCAAATACAGGTAGCCGTCCTGCGCCACGATGAAGGGCGCCGGTGTTCCGGGTACATACTGGGCGGGCACATAAACCCAGACGGTTCGGGTGTAGGGTGCGGCCACAGACTGCTCGTGCTCTTCCGCCGCGATGCGGTTGCCATGCGGATCACGTCGCTTGGTAACCTCGTTCTCCAACCGTTTGATGCCGGGATAAATCGTGCTGTCGCGCGACTCCATCGTAAACGCATGTACCTTGCCAGCTGGCACAGCGGGGCGAACCGCGTTCTCGGGCGCCGGTGCGTAGTCTGGACCAATTACGAAATCGCCGTTGGCGAACGGATCGGATGTCATACAGCCGTTCTAGTACGGCAGTGGTGACGACGCTAACGGATTTCCTCGGTTATCACTTTGAACGTGGTCAGGATCGCAGAGCCGAACGCGGTCGAGATCGCAGCGTCGGTCGCATCGCGCCCGCGTGCCATTAGAACCCGGCCTATGCGTGGCGTGTTGTGGCGGGCGTCGAATGTATGCCAGGCGCCGCCGAGGTAGACCTCGCACCACGCACTGAAATCCATCGGTGCGGGATTTTGTGGGACACCGATGTCGCCCAGATAGCCGGTGCAGTAACGCGCAGGAATGTTCATGCAGCGGCATAGTGTGATGGCGAGATGCGCGAAGTCGCGGCACACGCCAACCCGCTCGCAATGCGCGTCCCAGCCGGTGCGATCAGAGCGGGCTTGCTGATAGTCGAACCGGATGCGGTTGTGCACGTAGTCGACGATCGCTTGCACGCGCTGCCACCCCGGCGCGGTGTCGCCGAACAACGCCCACGCGATGCTGGACATCTTGTCGGTGTCGCAATAGCGGCTACCGAGGAGATAGACGATCACATCATCCGGAAGCTCCTCCACGGCGTGCTGTTGCGCGTAAGGCAAGTACGGATCCGGAAAGCCTGAATCCGCGATCGTGAACAGGTTCGACAGTGTGGTGATGCCGGGTGGCAAGGTCATGCGCGTGCAGACGTTTCCGAAACTATCGGTGTAGGTCTGCCATGGGACGTAAGGATCGACGCGGAAGTTTTCCGGTGTCTGCAAATCGGGTTGCCGCTCGGGACGAATGTGGAGCATCAGCAGTAATGGCGTATCGGCGCCGCACTGGAACCCGATTTCATAACCGCACTGGATCAACATATCAGCTCCGATCAGGAGCTCATTTCAGCCCCACGACACGTCTACTTTTCTGCGGCGGCTCTTCGGCGCTCACATCGACACGCACGTCCATGCCCAAATAATCGGCAGGATTACCGTGCCACGTGCCCGAAAGGGGCAGGGCCTGTCCCGGATCGCGCGCAATCGCAACGCGAATGAGGTCACTATTGCCAACCAAACCGTTTGTCGGATCGAATTCCACCCAACCGCCGCTGGGCATGTAAATGCGCACCCAAGCATGGGTGTTCCCGCCGCCTCTGCGGCGGGATTGATCATTGTCGTGTTTCGGGCTGTAGAGGTAGCCGGATACGAAGCGGGCCGCGAGGCCGAGCATGCGGGCGCCTTCGATCATCAGCACTGCGAAGTCGCGGCATGTGCCGCTTCCGAGCTTGAGAGTCTCCAGTGGGGTCTGTGGCGCACCCGAGGCGCGGTGGATGTAGTCCAATTCCTTGTGGATAGCCTTTGTCATCGCGCTGAGTACGTTGAAGGCATCGGCCTTTGCGGTGTGCTGCAGGAAGCGACGGCTCCAATTGGCCATTGTGCCATCCGGATCGTCGAACTGGCTCTCGATGGAACTTCTCAGGTCGGGCAGATCAATCTGCGGGTAGGTGAACGGGAAGGCATTGAGATTGTGGTCTGGGGATGACGGATCATCGAGGGTTGCTTCCGGCAGATGTTCCAGCTTGTTGTAGCTGTCGAACACCAGCTCCTTAGCTTTGGTATTGAAGCGCACCAGCCCGATCGTGTTGCCGAACACGTCGTGAAAGTAGCGGACCTCGGCCGGCTTCGGCGAGATCGTGACATGGGTTTCGATCAGACGCTGATCATAGCTTTCACGCGGACGGAACATCATCCGATGTTCCCCAAACGACGCCGGCTTGGCGTAGCGATAGCGCGTGATGTGCCGGACGGTGAGGATTGTCATACGTCAGGTTCGCATCGCGCGCGCTGGTGCGTCGAGGTCAATTGCGCGGCATCGGCCATGCGCACACTCGTGGGAACTTCGCGTGGAGTTGTTCGCTTTACTGCGACTTGGCGCTACGCAGATCGCTCGCGTTGTCCGCCATCTTCCGCTCCAGCGGCAGGGAGGCGAGGACATCGTCGATATGGATACGACTGTCGAGGAACTTGTGCATGTCCTTGCCGACGAGGCGCTGGCCCATCGCGATCTTGACCTTCAGCGGGTTCACCTGCGCGCCACCCTGGAAGATTTCGTAGTGCAGATGCGGGCCGGTCGAGATGCCGGTGTTGCCGCTATAGGCAATCACCTGACCCTGGCGCACGCGCGAACCAATATGGACGCCCGGCGCAAAGCGCGAGAGATGGCCATAGCCGGTGGCATAGCCGTTGCCGTGGTTCACTTTGACGAAGTTGCCGTATCCGCCCATGCGGCCTTCCAACTGCACGACGCCCGAGCCGGCGGCCATGACCGGTGTGCCGATTGGAACGCCGAAGTCGATACCCTTGTGCATGCGGCTGTATCCGAGCACCGGATGGAAGCGCATACCAAAGCCGGATGTGATACGGGCGCCATCGACCGGCGTCTTCATCAGCATGCCTTTGACGCTCTGGCCCTGCGCATCGAAGTAGTCAGCTGGTTCGTCCGGATTCGGCTGATAGCGGTACAGCGTGACCGTGCGGTCGCCGAGGTTGATCGACGCGAAGGAGACGTTGCCCTGCTTCGCCGGGTGGCCGTCTTCCGTGTAGTAGTAGTCGTACAGGACTTCGAAAGAGTCGCCCGGCCGCAAATCGCGCTGGAAGTCGACCTTGTACGACAGCACGTGGATCATATCGACCACGACATCTGTCGGAACGCCGGAATGCACCGCAGCGGCGTAGAGGCTTGAATCGATGGTGCCGCCAGCGCGATGCGTCTGCGCAACGAGCTTCTTCACGACGTCTTGCGCCGTGTAGCTGCCGTCGGGATTGCGGGTGATGGTGATCTCGCGCTCGACATTCGGCGAGAAGGTGATCTTCAGCAGATTGTCGATCGGCGTGGCATCGCCGGGTTCGAGATTGCTGTTGTCGTCAAAAGAGCTGTCCTCGTCGCTTGCATCGATGGAGGAGAGCGTCGCGCCTGTAATGCTGATGATGTGCGCCACATGCGGCGGCGTGGTAGAGAACGAAATCTCGAACTGCTCGCCGGCACGGACATCACGCGGATCGTAGACGGCCTTCATCGCCATAACGGCGGCGCTGGCGTCCTGCTGGCTGACACCGGCTTCGGCGAGGGCGCCAACCATGGTGTCGCCTTTCTCCATGGTGACGGTACGCGAGTCGATCGTCGTCGCCTGGAGCGTGTTCTCGGACTGATCGACGACTTGCCCGTCCATCGGGATCGTAGGGCCGCGCTGTGCCGCAGCCACGGAACCGCGCATGTCGCCGGTCGGGGCGAAGCTGGCGTAGGAAGCTTGGCTGCTCCCGTTGCGCGCTGCCAGCTGCATGAACAGCTGATACGGCATGAGCGAACGCTCGTGGCGCGTCGGGGTCGAGTTTCCGGCCGGGTTCGATACGCCAACGGCCAGCCATGCGATCGAGCCGGCGACCAAGGCGGTCATAGATGTGGACAGAAGAGCCCAGCGGCCATCCGTCGTCGAGAGTGTGGTGGCGGCGGCGCGCGCGGTGCGCTGCCATTCCGACACAAAGGATTTCACTATGGATTCGCTTCGACGGATCACGTCGGCTCCTGTCTTTCAGGCGTCGACGAGGTGCCCCCCGATCAACCCCAGCCCAGTTGTTCTTTCGCGCCAGCGAAGCAGCGCGACCGGGATATAGCCTCAAGCATTGTAGGGCCGTCAACCGTTACCGTTCTATTAACGATAAGAACGACTTAGATTGGGTCAGCCGCTCCTGTTCGCAAAGTGGAGCGGAACTGTTGTGCGCCGCAGTATCGGCCCCTATATTCCGCGCCCTTCGGCATGCTTCGGCGCATGAAGGGGCCTTTCGACCGCGTTAAAGCGGTCACAGCATGCGGCAATCAGGCACCGTATGTTCTTGGTATCGGAGCGTGGCGCAGCCTGGTTAGCGCACCAGTCTGGGGGACTGGGGGTCGTGGGTTCGAATCCCGCCGCTCCGACCATTTATTTAAACCGCTTGCAGACGGATCTACGCGCGGCTGCAATCTACGCTATCGGGTGTGTCCGCTGGACCGTGCACGTGAAGCTCGCCATGGGCGTGCCGACCGATCTGATCGACACTCTTCATCAGACGATCAAATCCGGCGAACCATTTAACCTTCACGTCGTTGGGCCATGTCGGGTCGAATGTCGGAAATTTGCTGATGAGAAGCGTCAGCGCGGCATCTGGGCCGGACTGGCCGTTCTCAGGCGTGGCTGCGTGGAAAATCTCCGGCGGCGCCGTACAAGCATAGCGAAAGGCGTGAAGGCAAAACTGAACCGCGCGCCGCTCCACGTCGCGCGAGATGCCGGGAGCAAGGCGGTGAATGGCAGACTGCACGGCATCAGCTGACGGGGGCGTACCATCGTCGTGTGTGAGGCCATAGCAGCGAGAGAGCATGTCGAGCAGTAACTGGTTGAACGCCGTCGTGCCGAAACCGTCGACCAGCTGTTGCAAGGGAACGGTTGACTGGTTCTCTGGAGTCAACAAGCCGAACCACTTCAGAATTTCGACGAGGTGCGCAGCCGCGCGCGATGGAATTCCGGCGATATCGAGCACTTCAATGTGAGAAGTCAGGCCGCGTTCGCGAAAGTGCGCAAAGACTTTTACAAAGCTGCCAAACGGTGCGTGTGGAACAGACACACCGATATCTAAATCCGCCAACTGCGACCCCAGTTCACTCGGCCGTGTTGGCCGCCCATGGTTGGTATTAATGTCTGTCAATGTGACGGAAATTTCTCAATTCCGTGAATTGCAGAACACAGCTGCTTGAGGTGTGCGCTGCTGCTCGTGGTTAGCAGCAGAAGATGGTGGTGCAAAATGGTAGAGGTGCAAAAAGAAAGGCCCCGGTTGTGCACCGGGGCCTCTCTCAAGCGATAGACGTAATCAGCCGCCCGGCGTGATGCCGTTGCACTGACCCGTACCGGTCTGAATGATGTTCAGGTTCAGACCGATGTTGTTCTTGGTGAACGTCTCGGCGATAGCCGTACGCCACGTCTTGGGAAGCGGCGCCAGACCGGCCTTGGCAAGCAAGCCGTTGGTCGAGTCGTACACCGTCTTTTCGTTCATCCACCAACCGATAAAGCCCGGGATGATTCTGGCCGTGTCTTTGCTCTTAAGGCAGGTGTAGCCCAAGAAGTTTGTGGTTCCGACAATCGGATAACCGGCCGACGCCGAGGGATTGGCGAGCGGCGACGCTTTGGAGGCCGGTTCCACCCAATCCTGCGGGTTGTTGCGGTGATGCGTGTCGGCAGAGCCGGCATCGTAGTGGCCGTTCGCGTCGCTTTGCGGCGGCGTCAACGAGCCGAACGCGGTCAGCGCAGCCGAGGCTGTCGGCGCGATGAACTTGCCCGAGGAGTTCTTCAGGCTTGCCGTGTTGAGCGCATATCCACCGACGTTTGGATCGGCCGGATTGTTGAGCGCACCCGGCAGAGCGTAGTCGGTACCGACGTAGCCGATACGACCTTGCTTGATCGAATCGCCAGCGTTGGTGCCCGGGCCCTTGGTGAAGTCGACATACTTCGCAACGCCATCGCTGCCGTCGGCGAGAGTGAACTCACCCAACGTCTCGCCGGCCGGAGCGTCGTTCGGGTTGGTCTTGATGTAATGGATGGCGTGCGTGCGCAGGTTGGCCGGAAGAGTCGTGCCGGCATCCGCATACTGGTTACCCGTCACTGAGGAGCAAACCGCCGCCATGTGGCGCGTGAAGATCGACGTCGTGCCCGAGCTTTCGAAGCGACCGACGATCTGCATCGGAACGTCAAAACCGCTTGCGGGATCGGTCGGATCCTTCAGCGACTTGCCGCCATTGAGCGTCTTCAGGGCCGGGTCGTTCCAGTTGGTGATCTGGCCGTTGAAGATCTTGCAGTAGGTGTCGGCATCGAGGCGGAGACCGCCGCTGCCATCCGTGCGCGCAAAGTTGAGACGGAATTTGTATTCCTTCACCGAACCATCACCCTGACGAACCTTCTTGTAGACCGGGTCATAAGCGATGGCGACCGGAGCCACGAGCATCGGGAACTGAACGAGGGCGCCGTAGCGTTCGGCCGGGTTCGGATAAGTACCCGTGCCGCCGCCCGGAGGCTGAACCGTAATGCCAACGTGCGTCGGCGCACCGCCGCCACCGTTGTTATAGACGCCGACATCCGTGCCATCGAGGGAGGTATCAGAGAAGCCGTACTGAACGCTTGGCCAGAACTGGTTGCCCGTCGTGTTGGGATCGACATCACCGTAAAGGCTGGCGTCGTGGCTATAGACGCCATTGATGCCGGTGCCCGAACCGGTGGAAATGTAGAAGATGGTGCTGCCGTCGTTCTTGACGTGCGTCGTGCCGCAGTCGAACGCCGGGGTGCCGGTGTAGTTGAACGGCGAAACGGAGGTCAGAAGCGGCGGGACCGCCTTTGTCACCAGATCGGTGGGCGTGGCGTAGCAGTCTTCGCCCTGGCGCGCATACGGCGCGATGAGTGACGAACCTGCACCATAGGCTTTGGGGGCACTTGCTGCTGCCTGGGCGTGTGACAGGGCGCCGAGTGTGGCCCCCACAGCGCATGCACCCAACAGCATGCTCTTGAATACTTTCGACATTCTGTCGTTCTCCTTGGTTGCGTAACCCGTCGACTGGCGAATGCGTGGGTCTTGAAGGTGCCAATGCCCGCGGCCGCCCATTGCGAACCGAAATGCTTGGCGATTTACCCCTGTGTCTTCCCCCGGACTCGGCCCCGAAAGGCGCTGCATCCAAGACTGGCTTTGCTTTGGTTTTGCGACAGATTTGCTATGCAAACATAAAATTGCGGGTGTCAGCAGACACTGAAAACAGAAAGGCCCCGGAGAAATCCGAGGCCTTTCCGCAGTTTAAGAGAATTCTCGAGTACGATCAGCCGCCTGGCGTGACACCTGTGCACTGCGAGCCAACACCGGCCTTCGAGAAGTTCAGATTCAGGCCTTGGTTGTTGTTCGCGAAGGTTTCGCGGATCGCCGTGCGCCACTTCTTCGGAAGCGGTGCAAGACCAGCTTTGCCGAGCAATCCGTTCGTCGCATCATAAACGACATTCGTATTCATGTACCAGCCGACGAAGCCCGTCATCAAATCTGCCTGCGCTTTATTGCTCGTGCAGGTGTAGCCGATGAAGTTCGTCGTGCCGACGATCGGATAACCCTTCGCCGCCACCGGATTGGCCAGCGGCGATGTTTTCGCGGCAGGTTCAACCCAGTCTTGCGGACGATCGCGATGATGCGGATCGGAAGAGCCGGCGTCGTAGTGACCGTCGCTATCGCTCTGCGGCGGCGCAAGCGAGCCGAACGCAGCCGAAGCGGCAGTTGCTGTCGGCGCCACGAACTTGCCCGAGGAATTCTTCAGGCTCGCGGTGTTGAGCGCATAACCGCCGACGGTGTTATCCGCCGGATTGTTTAGCGCGCCTGGCAGGGCGTAGTCGGTACCAACATACGCAATGCGACCCTGGACAACGCTATTGCCCGAGGTCGCACCTGGAGCCTTGGTGAAGTCTACATATTTGGCGACGCCATCACTGCCATCGGCGAGCGTGAACTGACCGAGCGCTTCGCCGGCCGGCGCATCGTTCGGGTTCGTCTTGATGTAGTGGATGTTGTTGTTATGCGTGGTGCTTGGAAGCGTCGAAGTCGAATCCGCATAGGCGTTGCCGCTCAGCGAGCCGCAAACCGCTGCGAGGTGACGCGTGAAGATCGACGTTGTGCCCGAGCTTTCGAAACGGCCGACGATCTGCATCGGAACGCTCCACTTGCTGCCCTTGGTCGGATCGTTCTTGTCCTGCAACGAGTGGCCGCCGTTGAGCGCCTTCAGGGCCGGATCGTTCCAGTTGGTGATCTGACCGTTGAAGATCTTGCAGTACGCGTCTGCATTGAGGTGCAAACCACCGCTGCCGTCTGCACGGGACGTCGTGACGTTGAATTTGTACTCGGTGACGGTGCCGTTGCTGTTGCGGACTTTTTTGTAAACCGGATCGTAAACGATGGCGACCGGTGCGATCAGCATGGGGAACTGAATCAGTGCGCCATAGTGCTCTTTCGGGTTCGGGTAGGTGCCCGCGCCGCCGCCCGGAGGCTGAACTGTCACGCCGACATGGGTGCCCGTGCCGCCACCGCCGTTGTTGTAGGCGTTGACGTCCGTGCCATCGAGCGAGGTGTCGGAGAAGCCATACTGGATGCTCGGCCACAGCTGATTGCCACTGGTGTTCGGATCGACGTCACCCAGCAGCGCGGGGTCATGGCCAAACACGGCGTTGATGCCGGTACCCGAACCGGTCGACATGTAGAAGATCGTGCTCCCGTCGTTCTTGACGTGCGTCGTGCGGCAGTTGAACGCGGGCGAGCCGGTGTAGTTGAACGGCATGACCGACACGAGCGAAGGTGGGGTCGCCTTGATGACGAGATCGGTCGGCGAGGCATAGCAGTCCGCCGCTTGCCGGCCGTAGGGCGCGATCAGCGACGAGCCGGCGCCATAGAGGGCCGGGGCTGCGCTCGCGGCGGACAATGCGCCTGCCGCGACAGTGAAGCATGCACCCAACAGCATGCTGGTTTTGAACTTCGACATTCTGTCGTTCTCCTTGGTTGAACAGCCTGTCGAACTGCGAGTGCGCGAGTTGTCGCTGTCGATGCACCGGCTCAGCGGGATTGCTGAACTCAGCTCGTTGCGACTCCCGGACTCGACCCCCGAAAGGCGCGGGCATCCAAGTCCGGCTTTGCTTTTGTTTTGCGTCAGTCGTGCGAAGACTTCGTGTCGTTTTGCATCGGGTGTAAACTTGTTGGAACAAAGGCGATATCGAAAACATTGTTTCCATAGTATTCGCATTGTAGTCTTTGAAATAGTAAAGTAAGTCTTCTAAAGACTTTACAGTGATTACTTTTGGCAAACTGCGCTGAGTAACTCCCACTTGAGGCATTCTCGTAAAATAGAGGAGAGGGCGCAGGTCATATCTCGATATTTCCTGAAGGCAATTCGGCTTTGTCCCGTCGATCGCGATCCCGTAAGGCGGTCTGTGGATGACACAAATAATTCATTCTGCTGTTACGCAGGCGTCGCGCCCCACCGGTGCATTGCAGCATCGCTCGCAGAGCTAACGCGAGCCGAATAAACGGGGGGCGACTCCACTCGAAAAGGTTATCGGGTGGGGCCGCACAATGTTGGGTAGATGCGCTGTCGTTCGGTTGTGAGAGTACTTTTGCGCGTGGCCGGACCAGCAGCAGCTTTGCTGCTGTCAGCGCCTGCGTTTGCTGAGCAAGCAACGAATTCGACGACCGCCGCAAATCAGCCCGCGCCACCGTCATCGACGCCACCAGCACAGCCAGCACCAGCACGGCCGGCGCTAACAATTACGATTGAAGCTTACGACGTCAGTGGCAACACGCTGCTTATGCAGGAGACTGTCGAAGACGCCGTTACGCCATACCTTGGGCCTTCCAAGACGCGGGCGGATATCGAAGCGGCACGCAAGGCGCTTGAAGAAGCGTATCAGAGCCGCGGCTATCAGACTGTGGTTGTAGAGCTGCCGCCTCAGACAGTGGCGTCCGGCATCGTAAAAATACACGTCATCGAAGCGCCGATCGGCAAGCTCACGGTGACTGGCGGAAAGTATGTTTCGGACGCCGCGATCAAGTCTCAGGTGCCTTCGCTGCAGGAAGGCAAAGTCCCGAACTTCCAGAAGACACAAACGGAGATGGCAGATGCAAACCGGCTGCCGAGCCGCCGCATCGTGCCTTCGCTGAGGCAGGGCAAGGTGCCTGGAACGATCGACGTCGAGTTGAAGGTCAGCGACTCGCTGCCACTTCACGCGAGTGCCGAACTGAACAACGACCACGGTCCGAATACGGCGGCGCTGCGCACTGTCGCGACCGTGCATTACGACGATCTCTGGGAACTAGGCCACTCGATCAGTGGTACCGCGCTGCTCGCGCCTGAACGCCCGAGCGACTCCAAGGTATTCGCAGGTTCATATCTCGCGCCCATTTGGGGCAGCCCGTGGAGCATGCTCCTTTATGGTTATACGTCGAACAGCGATGTAACCGCGATTGGCGGTCTCGGTGTTCTCGGCAAGGGTTACGCCGTTGGGCTGCGGGCTATTCGGCAGTTGCCGCAATGGGGCAACTACTCGCAATCGCTGAATTTCGGGATCGACTTCAAACACTTCACGCAGAACCTCACGCTCGCCGGAGCCGGCGTAGCCGCTGCGGTCGACTACTGGCCACTCTCTGCTTCGTACTCGTTGCAGGGCGAGGACAATGGCTCGCAGGTCAACATCAACC